>JBEKWZ010000394.1:0-4461 GCA_049512555.1 Candidatus Sulfotelmatobacter sp.
CGCAGAAGCCAGCAGGTAAGGCAACATCAAAATCGTGAGACCGGCAATTAAGTGGCTTATCTTAAGCCGCATTGTGGAGTCCCCGGGGCTGCTTCTGTGACGAGGCGGGAGTTCCGAAGAAGGTCGCGTGCGAATCTGGCTTCAAACGGAACATTCTTGCGTATGAGTATATCAGCGGCCTGCCGCGCGACACTTGGTGCGCGACCAGAAATTTGCTCAGTTTATAATCATCCACGCCGCGAGTGCAGGCAAGAATACTGCCGCGGAGCGAGACGAGGGTTTCGAGACGAATTGTCGATCGTGCATCGCGACAGAGCCGCTATGAGTTCAGACGCCATTCAGATCGCCAAAGACGAAGGCATCGTCGAAATCAAGCCCCGGCAGGGGGCGGAGGGTTTCGAGATCACCCTGACGCCCCACCGCTCCGACTTGTACGTGCCCAGGAGAAGTTGCCAGACGAGGTTTCCTCTGGAGTTGATCCGATACTGGCTGGATCGCGTCAGCTTTGCTTCCTTTTGCGAGGTGATTGGCCGTCATGAAGAAACCATTCCCAGGGCACTGAAACAGCATTTGTTCGCGTATTTCGCCCCCGAAGATTTTGTGGGGAAGCGGCTCCTCGACTTCGGGTGCGGGTCCGGTGCTTCGACCTTTGCGCTTGCCCGAATGCTGCCGGAAACGGAAGTGATGGGCGTCGAACTGGCCGCCGATCGGATCGAGATTGCGAATCACGTCCGGTCCTACCTTGGTTTACAGAATATGGAGTTTCGTGTTTCTCCGTCAGGCGATAAGTTGCCACCCGGCATCGGCGAGTTTGACTTCGTCATGCTGAGCGCAGTCTACGAACACCTGCTACCCGTGGAGCGAAAAACGGTCATGCCGCTGCTGTGGTCGGCGATGAAAACCGGTGGCGTTATTTTCGTCAACCAGACGCCCTACCGGTATTCGCCGTACGAGGCTCACAGCACTGGATTGTGGCTGGTGAACTATATGCCCGATGGCATGGCGCACTGGACCGTCCGCCACTTCGCCAAACGGAATCTGCAGATCAACCGGTCTGCGGACTGGAACGTTCATCTTCGAGGCGGCCTTCGCGGTGGCACTGAAAAGGAGATCGTCCAGAACCTGGCGAGTGGAGAAGTCTCCAAGGCCGAAGTTCTGCAACCTCGACAGAATGGCTTACGGGATCGCGCAGACTTCTGGCTCTCTTGTACGAATCCTCAGCGCCTTTACCTGCTTAAGAAGTTCATCGCCGCTTTTTTTCGATTGGCGGATGGCGTGTTGGGCACCATGCCAGCTCTTAACCTGGAAGTCGTAGTGCGAAAGCTCCGGCCGTAGGCGCCGGAGCTTGGTATAGGTTAACAGAGGATCCGCGTTCCTTATTCGACTCCGGCAATCTCTGCTTCGAGTGCGTCCATGTCGGCGCCCAAGTCCTTGCCGTCGGTTCCGGCGTTCTTGAAGGGACTGGAGCTCTGAAGATGGTAGTCGCCGCCGTTACCGTTTTTGTAGTTCACAAAATTGACTGCGGAAGGGGCCGCCGGAAAGTGGTTTCCGGAGGGATATTTGCTCGGAGGGAAGTTGGATGGACTGGCGATGATGGCGTTGTGCGAGAACGTGTAAGGCTGGAAACACGCTCCCAGCGAGGTCAATGGCGCGGGGTAAAAGGCGCAGTTGGTCGTGCCGCCGCCGGTGGTTTGTGTGGGGGAGGATCCAGCGTTGACGATATTGTTGGTGAACACGAAATTGATCATGGCGCGGTTTACGGAAGTATCATCGCCCAGGTTGAGCATGACGTCGGGTTGGAAGGCGGTGACGTGGTTGATGGTGACGCTCTGCAGAACCGGCGCGCCCTTGCCCATGGAGACTTGGGCAAAGTCTCCATATCCGTTGAATTTCGTCGGGTTGATGTCGTCGATCGTAATGTCGTGAATGCTATAGCGTTCGCCGGCCAGGGCGGCTCCTCCATTGTCCGACAGGCCATTGGCGATCACCATGCCGCCGCCTACGTGGCTGATGGTGGAGTAGCGAATGGTTACATCTGTGACCTGGCAGATCGGACACACGTTCCCCGTGCCGGCAGACTGATTTTTGGGGGTCAGGACAATGGCGAAGCCGGCCTGGGTGAACCCGCCCCATGCGCCTTCCAGCACATTTCCGTCGAACAGCACACGTTGCGCGTTCTTCAGTTCAAACAGGTTCTTAACGATAAAGGGGTTGCCATCTTTGCCGCCTACGTATCCGGGCTGGCCTTTGAGCCAGGTCATGGGTTTGAACATATGGTTGCGGCGGATTTCAAAGTCCGCGGGAGTGATAGTAGCCGCGCCGCCCCCCAGCAGCATGGATTGAGCCGCGGCTTCGAGGAAGTTATCGACAATCTTGAAAGGCCCCATGGGAATGTCGCCCAGGCCGCCTGCGATGGCCTGCGAGTCTCCGCATGACCCGGTGATCGACACACAATGAAAATCACTGAAGTAGGAGTCCAGGACCGCAACATACTGGCTGCCAGTCAGCATGATGCCGCGCGTGGTTTCATCCTGTGCGGTGCCATGAAGCCAGCTTCGATCGAAAATGATGTGATTGGAGGACCCGCCGCTTTGTGTCCATGCGAGGTTGTAGACCACGCCGGTATTGGGAGTGCGAGTGATCTCCAGTCCGATGAACCGGTAGTGGTTCGCTCCATTGGCCAGAGTAATAGGCCCGCCGCCCACTCCCTGGAACTGAAGCTTCGCAAGCACGTTGGCGGTCGAGGTGCAGTTGAGCGCAGGACGTCCAGGAAGAGACGAAACCCCGGCGTAACACGGAGTGAGGCGCGTGCCCTCCGCGGGCAGGCTGCTGTCAGGTGCGCTGGTTCTGACAATGATCCAATGAGCGTCGTCGCAATTCTGAGCCGGTATCGTGAAGCTTCCGGTAAAAACTGCACCGGCCTGGAGTTCTATGGTGTCTCCGCACTCGGCGCGGTTCAGGGCCCCTTGGAAGTCGCCGCCTTTGACGATGGAGATTACGCTGCCCGGGGCCGGTGTGTCGGTCAAGTCGCTCTGCACGTAGACTCGCGGGAGTTCCGCTGGGCCGTCATAATTTGACGCCGTCGCCTGGGAGTTCATCGCGATGCTGAGCGCGGCGCTGGCGGCCGTGGAACTTGCATCGGTCACCGAGGCCGTGAAGCTGAATGTTCCAGCCAGTGCGGTCGTGCCGGAGATGACTCCGTTGCTCTTGTCAAGCGACAGGCCCTGGGGCAAAGATCCGCCCACAATTTTCCACGCGTAGGGCGCGGTGCCTCCCGTAGCAGTCAGGGTCGCGCTGTAGGCGGTGCCCGCCGTTCCAACGGGCAGCGCCTGGCCGGTAAACGAGAGTTTGGTCAGGGGCACTACGGTGACTTGGGAAGTGGCGAGAGCATTCTTGTCAGCCGCGCTGGCTGCGGTCACGGTGACGATTGTCGAAGAAGTCACCGCAGGCGCAACGAAAAGGCCGCTGCTTGAGATCGTTCCCTTGCTGGCTTGCCAGGTGACCGCGGTGTTGCTGGTGGAAGTCAAGGTCGCGGAGAATTGTTGTTTTCCGCCGGAAGAGATGGTTGCCGTCAGCGGCGCAACGTTAATCGTGATTTTATTCGGCGGGACGATCGTGATTGCAGAAATCGCAACCGTGGCCGGATCTCCCGCGGTCGTGGCGGTGACTTTTACCTTCGTCGAGGTCGTGACTACAGGGGCGGCGAACAGGCCGGTATTCGAGATGGTCCCGGCACTCGCAGTCCAGACGAAAGACGTATTTCCCGTCGAAGTCGCGGTGAATTGCTGCTGGGCGCCGGAGGCAAGCGTCAATGTGGCCGGCGAGAGGCTGATCTTATTCGAAGCGGGTGAGGTTTGCGCGGGCGCCGAGTTTGAAATCCCCGCACAGCCCGTTGAAAAGTAGGCCAGAGCTGAAAGAAGAAGAATGAATCCAAACTGCTTCGGAAGATTAAAGGACGCCGTGGCGCGCTCGTAATCGGGGGACGATTCCAAGAACATTTGGGCCTCTCAAATTGGAGTCACAAGGGAATCCTGATTGCGATTCACTTGCTCCAATCTAGAGAGGGAGGCTCGACCGGAATAGATAACAGAGGGCACTGTCCACTTGGCGCACGGAAGTACACGCAGTAATGCGCCAGCGGGACAGGGGTGAGATGCGAAAAAAACAGGCCAGCTGAACCAGCTTGTCTGAGTCAGGTCGTCAGAGTCGGAATAATCCGGCGAATCAATGTTGATTTGAGCTGGCGTCTTCATCTCGACCGAGGATCAAGGCGCGGAGGGAGTCATAGGCTGAGTTGCCGAGTACGCGCTGCACCGACTCCCTGGCTTTTTCCCTGAGCTGTGTTCCGAGGAGTCCGCGGCCGCTGCAGGCTTGCACGACAGATTCTTCACTGGCATTTTGCAACACGACCACGCGGGCAAGCTCAAACGGATCCGTGCGGGCGAAGTTCATTCCTGTACG
>JBEKWZ010000395.1:0-4449 GCA_049512555.1 Candidatus Sulfotelmatobacter sp.
AGGAACCTCAAAGGATTTCCCGGGCCATCTTTACCAGACCCAGGTTTTACTCGGCCAGGGAGAAACGAAACTCTTCAATGACGGGATTGGTCAGCACTTCGCGGGCGATCCGCTCAACCTCAGCCTTGGCCTCAGCCGGCGCGAGTCCCCCGTCCAGCGTGAGCTCAAAATACTTTCCTTGGCGCACACTCTCCAGACCCTTGTAGCCCATCTTCTTTAAAGCGCCCTGAATGGTCTTGCCTTGGGGGTCGAGCACGCTTTTCTTGAGTGAAACATAGACGTAGGCTGTCATACGCAGACATTATACGTGACGATGTCGGACCTGAGACCACAACCTGAGGTCCGAGGTCCGAGGCCGAGGTCCGTCTTTACTTCCCTAGCTTCTCCTCCAGATCGGCCAGCGTGTCTTCGAGCAGCTTGCGGTGGCGCGGATTCTGAGTCGCCTCCAATTGCTGAAGTACTCGTTGGCGCGACAGCCGAAGGCTTTCCTTCTCGCGCCAGCGTGCCGCTTCTTCGGCGCTCATCGGGGCAGGCCGCCTGGACGATTTTTCGCTCGCCTCCGCCTGCTGCGCTTCGACCGACTTGCTCTCCCATCCTCGAGCCACGGAGAAGATTATAGTTCCCCACTTATCGTTCACTAACTCTTGACTAACTACTCTTGACTCTTGTCACGAACGCGACTAACAGGAAAAAAAACATTGACTCTCTTAATTTCGTGGTTATAATTGGCGCGGTTCGGGGGCGACCGGACCAGAGGCCCGCCTTTTGAGGGGGAGGCGGCAAGGTGGTAGCTGTGTTCCCCTCAAGCGCGCAACGCTTGAAAGAAATTAAGCCGTTGGGCGAGTCCACACTCTCAAGTGTGGTCGCGGTTTCATTTCTCCCTCTTCCCGATTCTTCCTGCGACCAGCAAAACGATTGGCCGGTGGAGGTTCCTCTCCATGCCGATTGAGGCGGGAAAATTCGGCGCGGATGAACCGATTTATTTGGCGCAGGGCCAGGCTCTCAGCGAGCAAGAAAAATTGCTCGCGACTTATTTCAGTTCCTCCTCGGTTGGCCTTTCCATCCTCGACTCTGACTTTCGCTATCTCGCCGTCAACAACACGCTTGCCGAAACCCACGGCATCCCTGCCCCGGATCACCTGGGCAAGACCGTTCGCGACATCCTGGGGGATTTTGCGGACGTGATCGAGCCTCAGTTACAACGCGTGTTTTCCACCGGAGAGCCTGTACTGAACCTCGATGTCTCCGCCATAGTTGCCTCGCGAACCGGAAGCGGTCAATGGGTTGCGAACTACTTCCCCATCAAAGATCAGTCAGGAACGGTTACACGAATCGGTCTGGTTGTGGTGGAAATCAGCGCGCAAAAGGAACTACGCCAATCGCTCAGAGACGTCAGCGGGAAGCTGCGCAAAGAAATGGGTCGACTGCAGATGCTGCTTGATATCAGCAGTATCATGGCCTCAACCTTGGATATGCACAAGGTTTTTCCGAAAGTCTCGGCCCGCATCCGCCGCGTCCTGCGCCACGAGTACGCCGGCTTCGAGCTGCACGATGCCGGCACCGGATTGTTGATCCGCCAGGCCGACGATTTTCCCCTGGGCAAGGGACTTTTGTCGGCCGTTCAAATCAGCCCCGTCAATAGTCCCGATGGCCTCGCTCTGCAGGAGCGTACCCCGCTGATTTTCTCGAAACTGCAGATGCAGGGCTTCGAGGCCGAGATTACAAAGAACCTTCTCGCCGAAGGTCTTCGCTCCCTGTGTTGCGTTCCACTTCTCCGCCCCAAGGGCGCACTGGGAGTTCTTGTGCTGGGCAGCACCCGCGCGGAAGCCTTTCAAACGGAAGACCTGACCCTGCTCAATCAGGTTGCCGCCCAGTTCGCCGCAGCTCTCGAAAATCAACGGGCCGCAGTCGAAATCGATGCACTCAAACAGCGTTTGTCGGCAGAGACAAAATATCTGGTCGGCGAGTTTCGTTCCACAGGTGCCTTCCCCGAAATCATTGGCGACAGTCCGGCTCTGCGGCAAGCGCTCGACCAGGTGGCCACCGTCGCCCCCAGCGAGGCTACCGTTCTCCTCCTGGGGGAGACCGGTACGGGCAAGGAACTGTTTGCGCAGGCCCTCCATCGCCTCAGCCGCCGCAAGGACGGTCCCTTCATTAAGGTCAACTGCGCCGCCATTCCTACCGGTCTTCTGGAAAGCGAATTGTTCGGCCACGAAAAGGGGGCGTTCACCGGCGCGGTCAGCCAGAAGGTCGGACGCATGGAACTCGCCCAGGGCGGAACTTTGTTTCTCGACGAAGTCGGCGAAATTCCCCTCGAACTGCAGCCCAAACTTCTGCGCGTCCTCCAGGATCAGGAGTTCGAACGGCTGGGCAGCAATCGCACCATCAGAGTCGACCTGCGCTTGATCGCCGCGACCAATCGTGACTTGGCGCTGAGCATGGCGCACCACGAATTTCGCAGCGACCTGTTCTACCGGCTCAGCGTGTTTCCCATCCGCGTGCCCGCCCTCCGCGATCGCCGGGACGACATCCCCCTGCTGGTTCGCCACTTCGTGCACAAGTTTGCCCACCGCATGAACCGCAGCATCGAGAGCATACCCAGCGAAACCATGACGGCGCTGAGCGGATGGTCGTGGCCGGGCAATGTTCGCGAACTCGAGAATCTCATGGAACGCTCGGTGATCGTGAGCGAGGGCCATGCCCTGCGTGTCCCACTGGCGGAACTGCGCGGCGATCCTCAGGCCCCGAACGCTGCAGATCGCGGCCCAGAGCCCACCACGGATCACAGTCTCGATAACGCCGAGCGTCAGCACATTATCCGCATCCTGCGCGAAACCAAGGGTGTGCTCTCCGGGCCAGACGGAGCTGCTCACCGGCTGGGTCTGAAGCGCACGACCCTCCAATCGAAAATGCAGCGCCTGAAAATCACCCGCCGCGACTATTCGAGTTCCTGACCAGAGACGGACTGACGACTAATCGGCAGGGGTGCCCACTCACCGACATGCTCAAGTCTCCGATACTTCCTGCTCATTTCGGAACCCGTTCCAAACAGGGAAGTTCCCCGTTTTTCGCTTCCTCCCTTTTGCGGAACACAACGTGCACTGCACTGATCGATTCTGCCTCTGGCCGGCGAGCGTCTTTTCCCCACCTCCCCAGCAGGCCTCGGTTCCAAACCAGAAATTGGAGCCCGGTGCACGCGGCCGGTTTTGAGGGAGTGAGAAGTGGCAGTCACGAATCGATATCCGCTGTTGAACTCAGGTGCTTCCCCCCGCCTTCTCCCAGCAGTCCCGCCTCCACCCAAGCTGTATGATTCCGCCGTTGGGGATCATTCCGACCTCACCACGGGATGGGTTTCCTCGCCGCCGGAATCGACGGTGCCTAGCGGATCGAACCCGGAGAGCCCGCAATCCCGCGATCTACAGCCTTCCCCCCAACCCCATCCGCAGGAAGTCGATCCCTTCTACCTGTTTGCCTGTCACCTCGAGTGGGAACAGCGTGAGGAGCCCAGTGCCGCCTGGGAACTGTTGGCTGCGGCGCAGAGTTCGCACAGCGATACTCGCGCTCACGCCCGGGCCCTGCTCTCCAGTTCGCATCATCTGGGAGGTTTAGGCGTGGGTTCGGGGTGCGTCCCCAAGAAGAAGCGGTCGACCGCTACGGAGCCCAACATGAAGTTGCCCCACGACCTTGAAATCATCGACAATAGTCTCGAATGTACGAACCCTACGAACGGCTTTTTTTGCGGCCTTTCTGAATCTGCGCTGCGGTCGTTGAGCGAGATCAGCCACAAGAGCGCCTTACCCGCTGGCGCAATTCTGTTTGTCGAGGGCCAAAGCCCGCGCGGCACCTTCATCCTCTGCTCGGGCAAAGTGAACCTGTCCACGACTTCGCGCGAAGGCAAGATTCTGATTCTGAAAACCGCGGAAGCCGGCGAAGCCCTCGGATTGAGCGCCACGATTTCGGGCGTAGGTTATGAGTCGACCGCTGAGACTTCTACCCCCTGCCAGTTGAGCTTTCTGGATCGCAATCACTTGCTTGAACTCATACAGTCACATAGCGAGGTCGGGTCGCACGCCGCGCAGTGTTTGAGCCGCGACTATCAATCCGCCTATCGCGACATCCACGATCTGGTACTCACCCGCTCGTCAGCCGGCAAGCTGGCGAGGTTGTTGCTGTCCCACTCCCCCACGCAAGTCTCGGAAGAGGCCGAGACTCGCATTGGTTCTGCCATGACCCATGAAGAGATGGCGCAGCGCATTGGCTCGTCCCGTGAAACCGTGACCAGGCTTTTGAGCGGTCTGAAGAAAAAGCGGTTGATTCGTCTCGATGGATCGACCCTGATCATTCGCGATCGCATTGCGCTGGAGGCCATGGCCGTGTAAGCCTTCCCCCCGAGAGACCGGAGGACGGTTTGCCTTTCTCTCGCCGTCCTCCGGGTTGTTCGATACCAGC
>JBEKWZ010000396.1:0-4447 GCA_049512555.1 Candidatus Sulfotelmatobacter sp.
GCGGCCATGAAGAACCTGAGGCCGGTGGGCATTCCCCACTCTATCTTCCTGGAGAACATTTTCGCTCGGACTTACGACGCTACCAAGCTGGAAGAAGATACCGAGCGAGTGCGTGCCGAGTACCAGAACCGCGGCTACTTCAAAGCCAACGTGACCGATCCGAAGACGGAAATTCACGATACCGGGCACAAGGGGCCGCACGTTCTGCTGATTCAGTCGGGGCCGGGGAAGGCCGTCGACATCACCATGCCGGTCGAGGAAGGCGACAAGTACCGGCTGGGAAAAATTACTTTCAAGAACAACAAAGCCATTACCAATGTGGCCGCGCTGCGTGCGCTGTTCCCCCTGAAGGATGGGGACCTGTTTGCCCGCGACAAAATCGCCAAGGGTCTGGAAGCGATGCGCAAGGCTTACGGCGAGTTTGGTTACATCAACTACACCGGTGTTCCCAATACCACATTTGATGACGAAAAGAAGCTGGCATTCCTTGAAATCGACATCGACGAGGGCAAGCAGTTCACGGTACGCAGGATTGAGTTTACGGGCAACACCACGACGCGCGATAAAGTGATTCGCCGCGAGCTAGCCCTGGAAGAGGGCGGCGTCTACAACTCCCGATTGTGGGAGTTGAGCCTGCTCCGCCTGAACCAGCTCTCTTATTTCGACCAGCTCAAGCCAGACGACCCCAACGTGACCGACAAGAAACTGGACGAGAAAAACGGCCAGGTCGACCTGACGCTGAAAGTCCATGAGAGAGGCAAGAACAGCATCGGCCTTAACGGCGGAGTCAGCGGGCTGGAAGGCGCGTTCATCGGGCTCAACTACGCGACTAACAACTTCCTGGGACGCGGCGAAACCTTGCAGGTGCAGATCAGCCTGGGGAACCTGGCGCGCAGCGTAAACCTCGGATTTACGCAGCCCTACATGTTCGACCGCCCGCTGCAATTCGGTTTCAACATTTTCGGAAACAAGATCAGCTACAACCAGGCGCGCCAGCTCTCCATCTTCAGCGGACAGAGTTTGAATCTGCCCAGTGCGGCGCTGCAAAACCTGCAGAACTACTCCCAGTCGAGCGTGGGTTTCACCACGTCGATGAGTTATCCTTTGCGCCGCTCCTTCAAGCGACTGGGAATGTCGTACACGCTGGACCGGTCGACGCTGCTGCCGCTGAGCACCGCGTCGAAGAATCTGTTCGACTACATCGCGTTCCGCGGCATCTCGGGGCCGAACGCCGTCAATGGAATCGTCACCAGCAAAATTTTCCCCAACTTCTCGTTTAATACCCTCGATAGCGGCATCTCTCCGCACAAAGGGCACCAGATGACGCTGGGGGTGGAGTTCGCCGGAATCGGCGGCACCGTTCACTCCATCCGGCCGATTATCCAGTACAAGAAATTCATCCCGGTCCAAAACCGCCGCAACGCGCTTGGCTTCAACATTCAGGGATCTTTCATCAGCGGCTGGGGAGGCTTGGTGGCGCCGCCATTCCAGCGCTTCTTCATGGGCGGCGAAAACGATATTCGCGGTTTTGACATCCCCTCCGTCTCTCCGGTCGCGTTTCTTCCCAGTTCCAACGTGATTACGTTGACCAATCCGGACGGAACTCCGGTTCCGAAGAACCCGGCCAACAAGAGCTTGGGCAACTGGACGATTCCCATCCCGGTCGACCAGATCGTGTTCCCCGGCGGCGACCTCAGTGTGTTCACCAACCTCGAATATCGCATCACCATCGCCGGGCCGGTGGCCATCGTTCCTTTCTGGGATATGGGCATCGATCCGATCCTCCGGCGTTCGCAATTGCAGATCGCGCAGGCGCAGTACGATCAGGTAGTCGGCACGCTATTCGGATGTCCCACGCTCGACGCCGGCTATAACTGCCAGGGTGGCAGCATTCTGAACCCGCGCCCGTCGAACGAGCTCCAGGTGTTGGGCCAGACGGACTGGAGGCCGCGCGCGTCCACCGGTCTCGAACTGCAGATGTTCCTGCCGGTGGTGAACGCTCCGTTCCGCATCTACTGGGCGTACAACCCGCTGCGGCTTGACCAGCAGGCGAACCCGCCGATCCCGATTACGACCGCGATGTTCCCGCAAGCGCAGTGTCCAGTGGGGTCGCCGCCGGGTACCATCTGCAATACGGCGGCGGGTGCCTACACCTATCACTTGGCAGTGAATACTTATTCGCCCAGTTTCCAGCTGAGGGAGCCGCGCAAGACTTTCCGGTTTACGGTGGCGACGACGTTCTAGCGGAAATGCACCATCTGGGTCAGGTTTGACGGGCCATGAGGGAGGTCACTATAATGCAAGCGTTCACGCCATCAAGTCAGCTGTGAGGAGTGGACGGCACACCCAGCCGGATTCGGCGTGTGCGACGCTGGCAATCTAGTGCGCCTTTTCCGATGGCGGCCGCTACCGCTTCGGAGACCTCATTCAGTGCGACCCAGCGTTGACTCAAGAAACGATCTGAGCAGCGATTCAGAGAACGATAAATAGAGAACGATAAATGAAGTTCATTCCCGGAAGCATGCTCCGAAAGCATGTTCCAAGGAGTTCAACCGATCCAATGACAAGCAAGTTTCTGCGAGTTCTTCTGGCCTGCGCGGTGACCTTAACCATTTCCGCATGGGCTCAAACCGGCAGCGCCGCCGCCCCGTCCAGCCCATCTGCTTCGGCACCGGCGGCTGCGGCGCCCCCTGCCCTCACTGGCACTAAGGTGGGAGCCATCAACATTGAAGCAGCCGTCTTCGGGTGTAACGAAGGAAGCCGCGACCTCGACGCACTGCGTAAGAAATTCGAGCCCAAGCAGAACGAGCTGAAGACGCAGAACGACGATCTCGAAAGTTCTAAGAAACAGCTGACCACGCAGGAAGGCAAGCTGAACGAGGATGCGCTCGCCGCCCTGAAAAAGACGGTTGAAACTAAGCAAAAACTTTTCGATCGCGCCGTTCAGGATGCCCAGGAAGATTTCGGCGCTCAGCAGCAGGAAATATTCAGCCGCGTCCTGCAGAAAGTGGCTCCGGTGATCGTCAAGTACTCCCAGGAAAACGGCTATGGCCTGATCATCGATACTTCAAAGCAATGGCCGCAAGGCTCGGTCCTGATCGCGGGCGATAACTTTGACATTACCAAGGCCGTCGTCGATCTTTACAACGCGCAGTCGGGCGTGGCTGCACCTGCTTCGGGAGCTACGAAGCCGGCCGCTCCGAGGCCGGGTGCTGGCGCGGGAACTGCGAAGCCAGCAGCGCCGGCAGCGCCGAAACAGTAACAGCCGGACACCTCCGGCGTCAGAAAAGTTCCAGCAGGCCGCGTGAAAACGCGGCCTTTTTTCTTTGCGTGTTCCGTGCCCGCGCGAGCTCTCGTGGTGTCCATAACAGCAAACAGATTTCAACGCTGGAGGACGCCATGCTGGAATACACCGGGCTCGATGACACGACATCCGAAAACACGATTTTTGCCGATAGCATGCTGGAAACTCCCTGGGCCCAACGGGCTCGCCGCAGTTGGACGACCATGACATCGTTCGGTCTGCAGGCAGTGATCATCGGCCTGCTGTTGATGCTGCCGGTGCTGCAGACCGTCGGCCTGCCCGCGGCGCGCACCGTCTCTACGCCCATCAGTCTGGGACGGCGTTCTCCCGATCCGATCGCCGGTACGCCGCGAACCGGAACCCCGCACGCCGCGCAGAACAGCATTCTCCCCGCCAGGTTGATGCAGCCCTCGCACATACCCATCGTGATTAGACCTGGAGCCGACGAGCCGACGGTGCAGGCTCCTGGCGGGCCCGGAGGGGGTCTCGAAGGAACGGGCCTTCCTTCGGGTTCGGGAGACGAGCTGATCTCGAATCTGATCGGCAGCGGAACTCGGCCGGTGGTGCCAACGCCGCCTCCAACCATCACGCACGTGATTCGCACATCGTCCATGCTTGAAGGCAATCTGCTGCATCGGGTCGAGCCCGTGTATCCTCCGCTGGCGAAAACCGCGCGCATCCAGGGCTCGGTGGTTCTGGTCGCGGTGATCAGCAAAGCGGGAACGATTGATAACCTGCACGCCGTCTCTGGGCCACCAATGCTCGTGCCCGCCGCGGTCGCCGCGGTGAGCCAGTGGCGCTATCGCCCGTACATCCTCAACAGCGAGCCTATCGAGGTGGAGACCCAGATCACGGTGAATTTCCTTTTGTCGGGAAACTAAAGGAGCTGGATCGGACGGGTGCCCCACTGCTCGCGCGTCGTTTGCAATGCGTAGCCCCGGACGCATTCGTTCGGGGCCGCTTACGTCGCTCGCGGAGCGGACGAATGCGTCCGCCCCTACGCGACCGAGAAAGAGATTATGGCGGGAGTAGCCCCGGCGTAACCTGGGCTCGCGGGCTGCTCCCGCTATAATCGCGAAAGTGGCAACCACCGCAGAAATCCTGAGCCGCGTAGCGACCCGCCCAACCTGGGCGGAAGTTTCT
>JBEKWZ010000397.1:0-4441 GCA_049512555.1 Candidatus Sulfotelmatobacter sp.
CCGGGTCACGTCAAACTCGACTCTGGGACTCACGCCAGTCGTGCCTTGCGGTGCAGCCGTCCCTCCCGGTTCGCCGGTCTCGAACTCGAGCCCGAGTCCGTAAGTGAAGGTGTAGCGTTTGGCCTCGCGCACCTGCACCAGAACATTTTTCTGCGGATCGGTGCCTTCGGGATTTTGCACCGCCGTATCGACCTGGCTGAAAATGCCGAGATCGTAGAGCCGGGTCTGAGTGTTGAGAAGATCCTGCTGGCTGAGCGGCTCTTTCTCGTGAACCTGTAATTCGCGCTCGACGACGTGGTCGCGCGTATGTTCGGTCCCGGCCACCATGACCCGATTGACCGTGAAGCGCTCGCCTTCCTGGATGGTGAAAGTCACGTCTTCGTGATTGGGCTGGGTGGTGGAGGGTTTGGTCGTAATTTCCAGCGCGGCGTTGGGAAATCCGTGATCGAAGTAATAGCTCAGGATTCTTTCCCGGTCGTTGCCCAGGTCCTGCTCGGAATAAGGCTGGCCGGGCTGCGTGCTGGTTTCAGGCAGCTGACTGGCAGCGACCTCCTGTACGCCCAGAACGTGCAGCTCACCGATGCGGGTCTGAACTCCTTCATCAATCTGAATATGCACCGCCAGCTTGTTGAGCGACTTGTGGTAGTCGTCGTCGACCTTGGTCTGGATCTTGACCTCGCGAAAGCCGTTGTTGCGGTACAGCCCTTCCAGGGTCGCGACGTCGGCCTTGAGCAGATCCTCACTGTAGCGGCCGTGGCTCTCGAAAGTGCTGGCCGGCTGAATCTGCAGGTAGGACCGCAGTTTGGCAGTATCGAGAAAGTTCTTGTTGCCGGTGATCTCGACCAGGATCAGCTTGTGCAGCGGCCCGGGGTCGATCTTATAGATCACGCGTAGAGTCTTGGCGTCGGACTCTTTCTGAATTTCGACTTTGGCGTCGAAGTGGCCGCGAGTCTGCAGGTAGTCCAGCAGGTTTCGCTTGCCCTCGTTCAGCAGATCGTCGTCGACAGCGTTCTCCTCGTAGACTGGAATCTCCCTCTTGAGCACGCCGCGGCTGATGGGAAAGCCCCGCGCGTAAATCACGACCACCGGGCCAGGATCGATCTGGAAGGTGAAGTCCACCGTATTGGTTTCCGTGTGGTAGGGCTGGTCGGCAATGGAAACCTGCGCCAGAGCCCGATTCTGCTTCTGAAATCGCTTGCGCAGCCGTTGCAGGGAACCACTCACCCGTGCGGCGGTGAGGCGACCTCCGTGGGCGAGGTGCGCAATGCGCTGCACTTCCGCCGACGACAGGTTGGATGTGCCGGTAACTTTCACCTCGCCCACCCTCGCGGGTTCTCCCGGAGTGATGTGGAACAGGAGGTCGACCTGCTGCGTGGCGGGGTTCGCGGTACTCTCGGCGCTTACGCTCGCCCGGTAGTAGCCGCCCTCCTGCATGAGCTGGCGAACGTTCTCGATCGCCCGGTCGAGCTTTTCCTGGGTATAACGTTCTCCGAGTTGAAACTTCGATGCGTTGACGATCTGGTTTTCGTTGGGGCGAGAGGGAGCACCCTCCACATCAACCGCACCGACAAAGAAGTTCGCCGAGGTTGGAAAGGACAGCGTCACGCCGTCGCCCGCGGGGGTCACCTCTGCCTGAATGTCGGCGAAGAGGCCGGTGGCGTAAAGAGCGCGAATGCTGTCACGGACCAGTGTCCGGTCAAGCGGCTGCCCGGCTTTTTGGGCCAGCAACTGCAGAATGTGTTCGCGATCCCGGTCCGCAACGCCGGGAATCAGGATGGTGAGGACGGTCTTCCCTTCGTAGGGGGAAATTGCGGCGGCCGGCGTTTGTGATTCTGGTGTAGGCGCCGGGCGGGGATTTGTATCCGACGGCGGGGGCGCGGGACTTTGTGATGGCGCTGGACTATTCGCCGGCGGTGGTGCGCTGGGTTGCTGAGCCGGAACTCCTGGCACATTCTGGGGCACGCCCTGGGACGCGGCGACGGAGGACCACAGCACGATCATCGCGGTCAGAATTGTCGCGTTCCGTTTCAGCAAAAAGGTGTCCTTGGGCCCGGGCGCTATTGACTTCGATGAAATGCGCCCGTCAGTTGTTGTATAAGCCGTTCAGGCTCGCGCTCTCGGGTCGCGCCAACGGTGAAATCATCGGCGGCAAGCCCGCCACTTATAATAAAGGTTTTGCACGCTGAGACTGGTGACCTGTTTGGCACGGGAAACGCAATCTGAGGAACGGACGGAGGACCGAGCCGGTAATTCCCCGCTGAGTGGCTCTGTCGACGCACTCGACGAACGGTACTCGCGGCAGATTCTGTTTC
This sequence comes from Candidatus Sulfotelmatobacter sp., assembly GCA_049512555.1. Lineage (GTDB taxonomy): Bacteria > Acidobacteriota > Terriglobia > Terriglobales > Acidobacteriaceae > Sulfotelmatobacter. Next base: position 2,313 of record JBEKWZ010000397.1, read on the forward strand.
GCGGCATCGGGGCGGAGGGCCAGCGCAAGTTGGCAGCGGCGCGAGTGGCGATCGTCGGATGCGGCGCGACCGGCTCTGCTCTGGCCGGGCTGCTGGCCCGCGCAGGCGTGGGAACGCTGCGCATTATCGACCGCGATTATGTCGAGCCCAGCAACCTGCAGCGGCAGTCGCTGTTCGATGAGCAGGATGCGGCGGACTCTCTGCCCAAGGCCATCGCGGCGGCACGCAAGATTGCGGCCTTCAATTCCGGGATCGTGATTGAGCCGAAAGTCGAAGATCTTGTGCCGGCAAATATTGAATCCTTGCTGGAAGGAATGTCGCTGATTCTCGACGGCACCGACAATTTTGAGACCCGTTATCTGATCAACGACTATGCTGTCGACCGCTCGCTGCCGTGGATCTATTCGGCTGCGGTGGGCAGCTACGCCGTTACTTTAAATATCGTGCCGGGCGAAACAGCGTGCCTGGCCTGCATTTTCCCGGACTCACCCCAAGGCATGGTCGAGACCTGCGAGACTTCGGGCATTCTGAATTCGGCAGTGAACCTGGTGGCGTCGATCGCCGCGACCGAGGCGCTTAAGATGATCATTGTCCCGCCCTCATGTGCGAAAGCACATGCTGGCCCGGAATCTGAAGTCGCAGCGCTGAAGCGCTGCGCCACCCAAAATCAACTTCAGTCTGCTCCGGCGGTGCGGCGGACCTTGCTCTCGTTCGATGTGTGGACCAACGAGCGCGCAGAAATTTCCGCGGCCAAGCCTCGCCCCGGCTGCCGCGCTTGCGGGGAACGGGATTTCGTGCATCTCGCCGGAGAAGGCCGGCCACACATCACGATGTGCGGCAGAAATTCCGTACAAATCCATGAACGCCAGCGCCCCATTGATTTCGCCGAAATGGACCGCAGACTCCAGCCTCACGGCACCGTTCGCCACAACGATTTCGTCCTGAAATTCTGGCACGAGCCTTACGAGATGACGCTGTTCCCCGACGGCCGCGCCATCATCAAGGGCACGACCGACACGGCTGTGGCCCGAAGTCTGTATGCGAGGTATGTGGGAAACTGACGCTTCTCTGTTGTCATGCTGAGCGGAGCGATGAGGAGAGCGAAGAGATCCTCATCGCGGAGTCGAAGCATCCCTACCCCGTTCCGACTTCATCCTCTGGGCGCTTGTTAGTATCCGAGACCTTGTCTCTGCTACTCTTCTGTGCTCGTCATTTTCAGCTCGCATCCCCGGAGTTCAATTTGCCCGGACCCAGATTCGGACCGAGACTCGGACATAGAAAAGAGCGCTGATGCACGAAACCGTTCGTCCTGAACCCAGCCGCCCGTTCCGCTGGCTCGTCCTCATCTTCATCAGTCTGGCGATGGCGGGAAATTACTACATCTACGACAGCATCAACGCGTTGGAACGAATTTTCATCGACCATCTGGGGTTTTCGGCCACCCAGTTTGGCTGGCTGAACTCCAGTTACAGTGTGGCTGCGGTCGCAACGCTGCTGGTGGGTGGAGTCATCATTGATCGCATCGGCACCAAGAGAGCGATCCTCGGCTTTGCCTTGGTCTGCCTGCTGGGCGCCGGGATCACGGCCGCCCGTGGCAGCGCAGTAACCATGATCGTCGGACGTACCGTGCTCGGCTTGGGCGGCGAGTCGATGATCGTGGCCGTCACTACCGCCCTGGCGAAATGGTTTAAGGGGAAAGAACTCAGTTTCGCTTTCGGAATCAATCTCACCATTGCGCGGCTCGCTTCGGTCGCCGCCGACAATTCCCCGACTTGGGCCAATCGTGCTTTTTACCCCAATGGCCCAAGCGGCGAGCCCAGTTGGCAGGGGCCTCTGCTGATCGCGGTCGGAGCGGCGGTTTTCGCCGTTCTGTGCTCGACGATCTACTGGGCGCTCGAAAGCCGGGCCGAGAAACAATACGAATTGGGCAAGGCGGGGCAGACCGACAAGCTGGAATTAAAAGGAATCTTACGATTCGAAATGTCTTACTGGCTCGTCGTCGGCCTGTGCTTCACGTTCTATTCCGCCATTTTTCCCTTCCGCACTTTCGCCATCGACTTCTTCACCAATAAGATCCTTTCCGCTCAGGGTGGATTGCAGGCCGCAGAAGCGGTTCGAGTCGTTTCCCT
>JBEKWZ010000398.1:0-4439 GCA_049512555.1 Candidatus Sulfotelmatobacter sp.
CGTAACTAAAGTCCGCGCTGCAGGCTGCCGATAGCAAATACATGGACCCTTCATCCATCGCTCTTCAGGGACTGCAACAGGCCGGCACTCAACTGGACGCGGCAGCGGCAGCCATCGCCAGCGCGAGCGCAACCTCGGCCAACGGAAGCAATCCCGACGTAGTCGATCTCAGTACGGAAATGGTAGCGCTGATGTCGGCGCAAACCTCGTTTTCCGTCAACCTCGCCACCCTCGAGACCGCCGACCAAATGCAGAAAAGCCTTCTCGATGTGACGGCCTGACCACAAGTTCATCCGCCACCCAGCCAGCGGCGCCCGATGCGGCAGGGCGGACGAGGCGTCCGCCTCTCCATGGTCCTTCACCACACGTGGCAAGCATTCTCCGCCACCATCGGCTGCCCCACCTTGCAGCCCCACGCCTTCTGGAACTCCGGCATATTCTGCACCACGCCGTCCACGCGATACTTCCCCGGCGAATGCGAATTGGTGCTGACCTGCATGCGCAAATATTCCGGACGTTGCTTCTCACACCACACCCGCCCGAATCCCAGAAAGAAGCGTTGTTCCGGCGTGAAGCCGTCAATGCTCTGCCCTTCCTTCCCGGTTTTATCTTCCGCAATCAAGCGCTCCAGCGCCGCCAGCGCGATGCGTGCCCCGCCGTTATCAGCCGTGTTTTCTCCCAGCGTCAAACGTCCGTTCAGCTTCATGTTGTCGACCGCCACGAAGTTCGAATATTCATCGGCCACGCAGCTCACGCGCTTCTCAAACTCCTTCCCATCCTGCTCCGTCCACCAGTCCCGCAGGTTTCCCGTCGGATCGAACTTGCGCCCCTGATCGTCGAACCCATGCGTGAGTTCATGTCCGATCACCAGTCCAATGCCTCCAAAATTAATCGCATCGTCCATGGTCTTATCAAAGAAAGGAGGTTGCAGAATTCCCGCCGGAAACACAATCTCGTTCAGCGACCCGCTGTAGTACGCATTCACCGTCGGCGGAGTCATGCCCCACTCCTTGCGGTCGAGCGGCTTGTCGATCTTCGCAATCTGCCGCTTCGACTCAAATTCGGTGGTCCGCTGCACATTTCCCACGAGATCGTCGCTCTTGATCGTGACCGAACTGTAATCGCGGTAGACCTCGGGATATCCGATCTTGTTGCGGATCGCCTGCAACTTCACTTTCGCCTGCTTCTTGGTCTCGTCGCTCATCCACGAAAGATTCCGAATATCTTCGTCCAGCGATTTCTCCAGCATGTCGACCATCTTCAGCATGCGCTGCTTGCCCTCCGCCCCGAAAGTCGTCTCGACGTAGCGTTCTCCCAGGGCCTCGCCCAGCGATCGATCCACTAGACTGACGCAACGCTTCCAGCGGTCCTGAATCTGCTTCTGCCCGGTCAGCGCCTGCCGCATCTTGAAGTCAGCTTCCGCAAACGGCTGCGAGAGCCACGGGGCAGCCGCCCGCAGCACATGCCAGCTCACATAGGTCTTGAGCGAATCGAGCGGCAGGGCCGCGACCACGCCGTTTACCTGTTTGAAAAAATCGGGGTTCGCGACATTCAACGAAGCAAAGCCCGGAGCGCCCACCGCGGCAAAATACCGATTGAGATAAAAATCCGGCGCCAGCGCGACCGCTTCCTCGCGCGTCATCTTGTGATCGCGATTTTTCGGATCGCGCGTCCTGGTGCGGTCCATCGAATCCGCCGCCAGCAGAGTTTCCACCACCAGAACAGTCTCGGCCGAAGTGGCCGCCTGCTGCGGAGTCTGGCCCGCAAGGGTAAATACCTGCGTAGCAAATTCCGTCAGATGTTTCCGCATCTCGACTTTATCGGGATCGTCCTTGATGTAGTAATCGCGGTCGGGCAACGACAAACCGCCCTGATTGATGTTCGCAATCACCTGGTCAGCGTTGTGCAGATCAGACTCCGAAAAAAAACTAAACAAAGAAGTTCCGCCGACCAGGTGCAGGTGCCCGATCTCTTCGATGAGCGCGCCCTTGTCTTTCGCAGCCGCGATGCGTTCCAGTTCCGGTTTGATCGGCGCAATTCCCTTCGCGTCCACCGCCTTCTCATCCATGCACGACCCGTACAGGTCGCCGATCTTCTGATCGATGGCATTGCGCGGGCTCCCGCCTGCCGCGGCCTTCTCCAGAATTCCCCGCTCAAGGGCAAGGTTGCCTTCTTGAAGCTCTGAAAAACTCTGCCACGACGGCCGATCCGCAGGAATCTCCGCATTCTTGATCCAGTTCCCGCATGCGTACTGATAAAAATCTACGCACGGATCGATGCTCTTATCGATGTTGTCGAGACTGAAGCCGGTGCCAGGCTTGGGGGAAGACGAAGACTGCGAGAAAGCGGCAGCAGTCAAAAGCGACAACGAGGCCAGCACGAGGAAGAAAGAACGCATTGGAAGTCTCCTTAGAAGAACGGCTGAAATTCTAAGCCCGGAATTCTGGATGAGCAAACATCAAGCCCCGTACCCCTAGTGTCCTCTGTGGCAAAGACCTTTCTCCCAGTCGCGAAAACGAACCTGCACTCACTCCCGCGCCCCCAGACGCGGGTATAATCGATACTCAATTCCCAAGAGGCGTCCGATCATGACTTCCATCAGTGGCAACGGTAATGGCAACGGCAGCAACGGTTACAGCATCCCCCAACCGCGCGCAGAGTGGCTCGCCCGCCGCAAGAAAGAAAACTCGAGCGGCAACTTCTCGCAGATGCACTACGCCCGCCAGAGCATCATCACCGAAGAAATGTCGTTCATCGCCCACAAGGAAAAGCTAACGCCCGAGCTCGTCCGCGACGAAGTCGCCCGCGGACGCATGATCATCCCCGCCAACATCAACCATCCCGAGCTTGAGCCCATGGCGATCGGCGTGGCCAGCCTCTGCAAAATCAACGCCAACATCGGCAACTCGGCCGTCACCTCCGAAGTCAACGAGGAACTCAAGAAGCTCCATACCGCCGTCCACTACGGCGCCGACACGGTCATGGATCTTTCCACCGGCGGCAACATCCACGAAATTCGCGAAGCCATCCTGCGCCATTCGCCGGTTCCCATCGGCACCGTCCCGATCTACGAAGCCATCGCCCGCGTGAAACGCGTCGAAGACCTCAATGCCGAAGTCATGCTCGAAGTCATCGAAGAGCAAGCCCAGCAGGGCGTCGATTACATGACCATTCACGCCGGCGTGTTAATTCAGTATCTGCCGCTGATTTCGAAGCGCATCACCGGCATCGTCAGCCGCGGCGGCGCCATCCTCGCCCAGTGGATGGCTTACAACCACAAACAGAATTTCCTCTACGACCGCTTCGACGACATCGTGAAGATTTTCAAGAAGTACGACGTCAGCTTCTCCCTCGGCGACGGCCTCCGCCCCGGCTGCGTCGCCGACGCAAGCGACGAAGCCCAATTCGCCGAATTAAAGACGCTGGGCGAATTGACGAAAAAAGCCTGGCAGGAAGACGTACAGGTCATGATCGAAGGCCCCGGCCACGTCTCCATGGACAAGATCAAAGAGCAGGTCGAAAAAGAAGTCGAGCTCTGTTACGAAGCCCCGTTCTACACGCTGGGCCCGCTGGTCACCGATATAGCTCCTGGCTATGACCACATCACCAGCGCCATCGGCGCAGCCATGATCGGATGGTACGGCGCAGCCATGCTCTGCTACGTCACGCCCAAAGAGCACTTAGGTCTGCCGAACGAGAAAGACGTGAAAGACGGCATCATCGCCTACAAAATTTCCGCTCACGCCGCCGACATCGCCCGCCAACGCCCCGGCGCCCGCGACCGCGACGACGCCCTCAGCTACGCAAGATACAAATTCGACTGGGAAAAACAATTCGCACTCTCGCTCGACCCCGAAACCGCCCGCGCCATGCACGACGAAACCCTCCCCGACGACTACTACAAGGAAGCCGCCTTCTGCTCCATGTGCGGCCCCAAGTTCTGCTCGATGAACTATTCGTCAAAGGTCGACGAATACAACAAGCAAGTTCACGGCATCGAGAAGAAGGATTACTCGGAGTTAGTAGATAAGTTAGTCTCGCTTAAGTAGTAGAGCAAAGTGGAAGAGCGGCCCTTCAGGGCCGGGTCAGCTCCAAAAAAGGATTCTTCGGTGCTAGTGGATAAGTTAGTCTCGCTGAAGTAAACTGCTTCGCGGAGACGACTTATGACAGGGTTAGCTTGCTCGCGAGCCCCGGCTGGGCTCTTCCTCATGTTGTCGTTGACCTTGACACTGGCGGCCTGCGGAGGGAGCAGTGCCTCCTCGGGAGGAGGGCATCCGCCCCCGGCTCAGGAATTCATTTTCGGCGACGGCAACGGCAGCGTGTTGGCGTTCACCCTTAACACTGACACCGGAGTTCCAACCCAGACCTCAACCGTTCCTGGAAACAACGGCGGCTTTGGTATCGCCGTCAATCCAGCCGTTACGTTCTTATATGCCGAC
>JBEKWZ010000399.1:0-8053 GCA_049512555.1 Candidatus Sulfotelmatobacter sp.
GGCTACGACGTGGTGTATGGGACGCGCCGCAATCGCGACGGCGAAACCGCCTTCAAGACGCTGACCGCAAAATGGTTTTACCGTTTCGTGAACCGGCTTTCGGATGTGCCGATTCCTCTGGACTCCGGCGACTTCCGGCTGCTCGACCGCAAGGTTGTAGACGCACTGCTGACCATGCCTGAGCGCGACCGGTTTGTGCGAGGCATGGTGAGCTGGGTGGGATTTCGCCAGATATCGGTGTCGTACGATCGCGCTGCCCGTCATGCTGGCGATTCGAAATACACGCTGTTCCGCATGGCTCGGTTTGCGGCGGATGGCATTCTGTCGTTCTCGATTGCGCCTCTACGCATTGCCAGTGCGATGGGCATCGCCTCGTTTGCCCTGGCATTTCTGGGGGGCCTGACAGCTGTGGGCGTCGGAGTGGCCACGAGTCGTTGGGTGTCGCCGTGGGCATGGGTGTTGTTGGCTGTTTTGTTTCTCGGGGGCGCGCAGTTGATATGTCTGGGAATTTTCGGAGAATATCTGGGGCGAGCCTACGCCGAGAACAAGCGCCGCCCGCTTTATTTTGTGCAGGAAACTCTGGGCTTCGACGAGCCCTATTCACATGCGGCGGAATCGCTGGTGGCTGAGAAGGTAAGCGCAGCCGCGCGGGCGGGCTTCGAAGGCTGATCTGCTTACTTTACTCCACGCGGCACACGGCGAGGCTCTGGTTGTGATAGGGGCAGGTCAGTCCTGCAACCGGCGGATTTGCAACCACGACCCAGTCCACTCCGAACTGTGATTTGAGACGCTGAAAGTCCGGCTTCTGGAACTCGCGCCAGCCGCTTTGCGCGTTCATTTCGCGAAGCCAGCGCGGCCCCAGGCTCGGCACCCGCACCACAATGCACGGATCTTTCAAGGCGTCGGCCAGCACGCTGCGCTCGGCCAGCGCGCGAAACCCGTGGTAATCTTCGCCGTCCATCTCCATGTATCGCGGATCGAGCGCGAAATAACTGTCGACGGGCGTGTTCTGGCTGATCCATTGGAAGGCCCGCAGCCAGGCACTGCTCGGTGGCCTGCCCGGCAATTCCAGATGCACCGTCCCCGGATATAGCTGCCGCTGTGCATAAAACATTCCAGCACTCAGAGGCACAAACAGAAGCAGCCATCGGAGCACGTGTCGCTTAAGGAAGTATCGGCCCAGTAATCCGCCGGCCAGCAATACAAAGAAGATGTACACCAGGTGCAGAAAGCGCATGGGCTCGAGCGAACGGAAACGCTCCAGCGGCGGAGGCAACATCAGAACCAGCGCGACCGCCAACTGGAATACGCCAAAATAAACAGTGCGCTCTGCGACCCGCGCCAGAACCGCCGAGCCCCGGCCAAGCGCCAGCGAGCGAAACCACCACAGCAACAGCAGCGGGCCCACGATTCCCAGCCACTCGTACCAATGCCAGTGCAGTAGAAAGTAAAACGACCGCGTGGCCTCGGCCTGCCGCCAGGTGGGTGTGGCGGGCTCGAACATCCATCCCAAGGGGATGAGCAGCGCGGCGGCGATCGCGGGACTATGCTCGCCCTTGCGCGGACTCCACTTCGGATTCCACTTCAGATTCCACCCGAGAAAAAAACAATACGAAACGCCGAACGGCGTCATGTTCAAGTGCAGGGGAAAAGCCAGCAGCAGCAGCACCCCCGCCAGCACACGACGACCGTCAAGCACGGCAACGATTGCCGCCAGGATCAACGCCGTCGCCAGCGCCCGCGGATGCAGGTGCTGATCGGTCAAGCTCAGCCCGCTGCCCGAGACCGGCAAAGTTAGAAGCGCGGCCACCATCGCCACCGCGGCCCACTGCGCATATTCTTCCTCGAAGCAGCGCCGCGCGATTCTCCAGCATCCCCACAGAACCAGAAAAGTTGCCGCCACCTGCCACAAGAAGAGTCCCCAGTACAGGGGAACATGCGTCCAGCGGATCGACAACGCGATCAGCTTGTCAAACGCAGTCGCCTGAAATAGCACGCGGAAGAAATCGGCGTCGTGGGGAAACAGCGCCGGGTTCAAATTGTTTTTGATCGCCGCCAGATAGTAGGCATCATCCTCGAGGCCGGGATGATATCCCTGCACCAGCATGGCCAGCGCGGTCAACACCAGCAACCGCACGAGATTCTTCATGTTGGTGAGCATGTTCTCTTCGTTACGCATTGGGCGGGCTAGGCCGGACGCGCCTTTTCCGAGCGGACGGCGTAATAGGTTTCGCCGCCCGCCTCCAGTTTGCGCCCTTGGTCGCTGAACCGCGGCAAATGAATCAGGCCGATTTTCTGGAGCGCAAACTGCAAGGTCGTGGCCAGCACACCAAAACCGTAGTTCACGCTGCGGCGGAAGTTGATAGACGAGGCCTCTTCAAAATACTTCGTGGGGCAGGAGACTTCACCAATCCGAAAGCCGAAGTGAACGCACTGCGCCAGCATCTGATTATCGAAAACAAAGTCGTCGGAGTTTTCCAGCAGCGGCAGTTCGGTGAGCACCTTGCGGCTGAAGGCGCGGTATCCGGTGTGATACTCAGAGAGCTTCACGCGGAGAAATAGATTCTCGAAGGCGGTGAGCAGGCGGTTGGCGATGTATTTGTACACCGGCATGCCGCCGAGCAGCGCGCGGCCGCCGATAATGCGCGATCCCAGAACCACGTCATACACATCGTAGGCCACCATGCTGGCCATGGCCGTGACCAGCAGCGGCGTGTACTGGTAGTCGGGATGCAGCATGATGACGACATCGGCGCCAGCGTTCAAGGCCTCGCGATAGCAGGTTTGCTGGTTGCGCCCGTAGCCGTAGTTGCGGTCGTGCTGAAAAACCAGCAGGCCGAGTTGGCGGGCGACTTCCACTGTTCGGTCGCGGCTGTGGTCGTCGACCAGGATGCGGATGTCGACCAGGTCGGGCAGTTCTCCCACCGTCTCCTGAAGAGTCTTCTCCGCATTGTAGGCGGGCATAACGACCGCGATGCGCTTGCCGTTGATCATGGTGGGAGGAGCCAGCCTGCGTTATTAGTTTACCCGAGATGGGAACGGGCTTGGGGCTTGCCACGAGGGGATTCGCAACGCGGAGGCTCTCACGACCCCGGCAACCTGACACCCTCTCTCATGGTTGTCCAGGATGATTGGTTTCAGCCATTTGCGAATGAAATAACCAGATAAGAATCGAAGGCCAAGCCGTCGAAATTCCCAATCTGGAACTAGTCCCAGAATCGGAACTCCGCGGAGCCGCGCGAGCAAAATATTGGGAGAATTCCTTCTTTGAAACACCCTTCTGATTTATAACATTTTCGTTCGCCAGCCAAAGGAGAGCATTTATGGGCGAGAGCGTGAAGACAAATTGGACGGAATTGAGCCAGCAGGTTGCAGACCTGCAAGTCAAAGCGTTTCTGGGACTCATCTTCGAGATCGGGGAAGTGCTGGAAAAACATAATCAGCACCCCCTTGACGATCGCCCACTAACACCCGCCCGCGGAAGGTCGGTTGACCACGAATCCACAGTCACAAACAGGGAACGTGTGACATTTGTCACAGACGGTGCCCGAAAGAATGGGATATCGTCTCCCGAAAGACAGCGGCATCCGTCCGGGTCAGCAGGAATGCTTGGGGCAAAATGACGAAGGAGAACGATTGGACGATGAACAACAAACAGGCAGTAGAATGGCTCGTATCGGAGCAATGGCCAAAACTGAAAAAACGAGCGGAGAACGAGAAAGACGTCGAGAAGCTTATCGCAATCCTTGAAGAGATCGACGACGTATTGTTCAGCGTCGAAATGAGAGTGGCCGCCGAGAGCGGGAGGGCGCATTCGAGGGACGGCACTGACTCAAGATCAGCTCGCCGCGAATTCGGTGCCACACGCTCCGACGACTCGGAAATCGGGAGCCCATGAATGGAGTCTCGCATACGCTAAGACGGCGCAGCGCCAACGACCTCTCGAACGAGATATGCGAATTGTTCGGACAGCAGTTTGCTGCCCTGCATCAGGGCCTGGCAGAGGTTGATTTGGAACAATACTTAGAGAGGCGGAGACGGATTCATGAATTACACATCGAGCTCAAGGCATCCGTTCCTCAGGCCTCGTAGAAGTGAAGAAGGCCAAAGGCGCTGAAGAGGAAAAGTCTTCCGGCCGGACGATCTCGGTCTGGCCGGCTTACTTCATATTGTCGAGGATGGAGCCGACGATGCCGCCGACTACGCCGCCTTCTACTGTCTTTCGGTTTTCGTGGGGCATGTATCTTTCCAGGGCATGGGCTAATTTGGCGATAGGCAAAGTTTGCAGCCAGATTCTGCCGGGACCGGTGAGTGCGGCCAGAAAAATTCCGTCGCCGCCGAAGATCATGTTCTTGATGCCCGGCACGGTCGTGATCTGGAACGACACGCTCGACTGAAATGCGCCCACGTGGCCGGGATGAACCCGCAAAGTTTCACCCCAAAAATTCCGGCGCCCAGCGATTGCTGGAAGCCGACGCTGATCTGAATCATCTGCGTGGCGCAGAGAAAGCCGTGGCGGTGAATCATGAACTCGTGTCCGGGCGAGACTTCCACGGGCACGATGTGGCCGGGAAGTTTGGTGGCGAAGGCGAGCTCTCCCGCAGCGCCAATGGCACGATATTCCGTCATGAAGAGCGAGCCGCCGCCGGCCACGCGCTTGAGTACGCCGAAGATTCCTCCGCCGCCGCCGAACTGAGTATGCGTGGTCATCTGGATCGAACTGCCCATCCAGGAAAGTTCTCCGGCTTCGGAGATGACGGCCTCGTTGGGTTCGAGGGCAAATTCCAGAACGGGCATGGTGGTGCCGGTGATGCGGCTCTGCATGGTGAATCTCCTCAGTAAGAAGGTTGGCTCCGAACACGCGGCTGGATCCAGCTCGCAGGGCCTCAGAGCGAAGACCTCAGAGTATACATCGGGGCGGTGGCACTATCAGAGTGAACGTTTCGAGGCGGAAATAACTTGCAGCAGACCGGGATCGGCCCCGGCGTCGGCCAGGCGTTTCCGGGTGGCGTCGCTGAGCGTGAAGTCCACGCCGAATTGCTGAACCAGACTCGCCATGCGCCGGGTCGTGATCCAGCTCTTGAGCCCAGTTTCGACTTCGGCGATAGAAAACGGCGTGGCGCCGCTCTTGGCTGGCTTAGAAGCAGTTTGCTCGGTCACATGCCAGTTTGCTTCATGCGCAGAAATCAGTCCCTTGGCGACCATATCCAACAGTTGATCTTGGGACGCTTTATTTTGCTGCCGGGCTGCTTTCACGAACCATTTCGCCGCTTCGTGCTGATCTTTCGGAAGTCCTTCGGTGCCAGTTTGATAGATGCGTCCCATTGCATATTCAGCGCCGACATAGCCTTGATCTGTAGATTTCCGTAACCACCGAAGCCCCTCCTTTGGATCGATTGCGGCGCCGTCCTCTCCGTAGATATAGTCTCGGGCCAAGTCGAATTGGGCGATCGAATCCCCACGCTCGGCTTTGTGCCGGGTGACGGCAAGATCTTTCTTCTGAGCCGAAGCAGAGGCGAGAGCGAGAGCGCAGACCGCGACCATGAGAATCAAATGCAGGCGATGCATCATAAAGTACGTCCTGCCTTGGCGCGGCAGGACCATTGCTGGCCGCCAATTTTAAGGACACGCACATCCGAAGTCAATTTCAAGTCTCTTGACAGTTAAGCATTTCTGCGTGAGCATTCCCTGCATGTAGTGTTGTTGTCCAACGCGGCCGTCCAAGCTCAGGGCCGCTTAACGGGACCTCATGAAATTTTGCCCCGCCTGTCATAAGACATATCCGACCGACTACAACGTGTGTCCCGCGGACCAGACTGGGCTGCAGAGCACGCACGAATTTCAGCCGGGGATGATCATCCGCAATAAATACGAGATCCTTGATCAGATTGGCATTGGCGGCATGGGCGTCGTCTATCGCGGGCGGCATCTCACTTTCAACGAGATGTGCGCGATCAAAGTGGTCAACGAGGGCGTTGCCGGGGACTCCAACTTCCTGCAGCGCTTTCAGACCGAAGCCGTGGTGACCCGCAAGCTACGCCATCCGAACGCAGTACGCGTGGATGACTTCGACTACACCGACGACGGCCGCCCCTTCATCGTGATGGAACTGGTGGAGGGAAAAAGCATCGGCGAGGTTTTGCTGGAGCAGGGACCTTTCGCGGTGCCACGGGCGCTGCGTATTGTGACCCAGGCGGCGCAGGCGCTGGGAGTCGCCCACCAGCTCGGTGTGGTGCACCGCGACATCAAGCCGGGGAACATCCTGCTTACCAAGGACGAGCAGGGCCAGGAAATGGCCAAGGTGCTCGATTTCGGAATCGCCAAGCTGCGGGAAGCTGCCGGCGGCGACGGCAAGTCGTCGGGGATGACGATGACAGGCATGCTTGTGGGCACGCCGCTTTACATGTCCCCAGAACAGTTCATGGGGAAGAAGGGCGGCGAGATCGATGGCCGCACCGACATTTATTCGCTGGGCGTGGTGCTCTATCAGATGGTGACGGGGCAACCGCCGTTTGACGGCGACACGCTGTATTCGCTGATGATGCAGCACATGGAAGGGAACGTGAAGCCTCCGCACGAGCGCGTTCCGGAACTGCACTTACCGGAAGCGCTCTCGCAGGTGATTCTGAAAGCGATCGACAAATCGCGCGAGCAACGATTCCAGACTGCGGAAGAATTTATTGCTGCTATGGATCAGGTCGCGGCCTTGGGCGGGCCATGGGCGGACGCGGCTGTCGAAAGCAGTCCGGCGCCAGACAAACAAGTGGTGCAGGGTCCGATCACGAACCTGAGAACTCCGCCTTCGACTACTGCACCTCGAGTCTCGCCGGCTCCGATGGTGCCTAAAACCACGCCGGCAACCAAGCCCAGAACTGGAACCATCGCCGCGGAGGTGCCCCGGAAAGTACCGACGAGCGCCGCGTCTCCAACTCCGCCAGCGGCTTCATCGGTTAAGGCGAAACCAGCGATTGCAAGAACGATTGCCGCCGCACCATCGCAGCCAGACTCGGTGCTGGTGAAGAGCGCGGCGCAGCATGTGCTTCTGCAGCCCAAGAAATTCGGCCTGAAGCACTTCCTCGGGCTTGTGGCTTTAGTTTTGGCCGCAGTCCTGGTGGCGGGAGTTGGCTATCTGAAGTATCAATCGCTTCAGCGGTTACGAATTGAGAAAGCGGTGACTGAAGTACTGAATACCGAGCCAACTCTCAGCAAGGCCGCGCTCCGAGTGTCGGTTTCCAACAAGGGTGAAGTAGTTCTCGACGGCGCCGTGTTGACCGCGGAGGACCGCAAAGCGGCTGAGAACCTGGCTGGGGCGGTTCCCGACGTCACGCAGGTCATCAATCGAATCCTGGTGACTCCCGCCCCGGGTACGGTAGTTGTTCCGACGCAATCCTACGACTCGCTGGTCAGCGACGGAAACAAGTACATGGACGACGGGAAATATGACGAGGCGATCGCGTGCTTCTCCAAAGCCGCCCAGGTTGACCCCAGCAAGGGAGCAAAAGACTTGTTGCAAAAAGCACAGCAGGCGCAGAAGGCTGAAGAGCTTCTGCTGAAGAATCGCCGGTAGACTTCACTGCTCGTCTGCTTCAATCTACCGGCGATCCCATTTCTATTATTCTCGCCGCGAAAGCAACAACCCAGGTTACGTCACGACCCTTGGCTGAAAGCCTCCTTCGAAACCTGGGCATCGGTTTGGTCGGCTGCTGCCTGCTGATCTTCCAGCGTCTTAGCAGCACTCGCATCCGGGGGCGGAGGCGGAACGTCTGAGGCGGTGGTGCTCGTATCAGGAGCCTTGGGCAGGCCGCCAGTTCCCTGCTTGGCGGCCATTTCCTTCATGCCATTGTCGAGCTGCTCCTGGAAATGATTGTGCATCTCCTGCAGGTCGTCGACTGAGACGGCGACTTGTTTGCCGGGAGCGCAATCGGTCTTCTTGCTGCTGGCCACACTCACGGTGACTTTCTTGTCGTCGTCGGGAGTGTCGGTAATTCTGGTGATGACGTCGCCGCCGGTCAGTTCGCATTCCTGGCCGTCGGCTGCCACCGCCAGATCGGTA
>JBEKWZ010000400.1:0-4423 GCA_049512555.1 Candidatus Sulfotelmatobacter sp.
TGAGCGACTCGAGTTCCGTTTCCATCGCGCGCAGATCGTCGAATACGGACATGCACTCGGCGAAAACGCTGCGCCCAGAAAGCGTCAGGCCGTCCTGCGGCAGATATCCGGCAGACGTGCCTTTGGCGATTACCAGGCCGCCATAGTCAAACGTGTCCATGCCGGCGAGAACCTTCATCAGCGTGGACTTGCCCGTGCCGTTGCCGCCGACCAAGCCGATGCGGTCGCGCGGCGTGATGAGCCAGTCCGCGTTTTCGAACAGCAATTTGTGGCCGAACCGTTTTCCGGCGCCGGAGAGCTGAATCATGGTGTTTACTTATCGTCTCATGAAACCAGTACTGAGTACGGGGTACCGAGTAACGAAACTCGGCTCGGCAAGGGATTTGATTTTGGGTGGCGCAGCGCCTTCAGCGTTGAGATAAGGTGCGGGTAAAAGAAGTCCGGCTTCAGCCGCTGTGGTACCTCAGCGGCTAAAGCCACTCATCTTGGATGTAGTAGATCGCAGCGCTGAAAGCGCTGCGCCACCCAAAATCGAAGTATCAGGGAGTGTTCGGGCCGGCCTTACGGCCAGACGACGTCGGCGATGGGGTCCTTCGATGCGGCGGGGTGGGCATTGCGAGGGCCGGGATAGGCTCCCCACAGTTCGTGGTGGAACTGAATGCGTTCGAGAGCGCGGTCGATCACAGCTTCGAGCTCGTGCGAATATTTCACTTCGCGGCCCTTGGCCAGGCGGCGCTTGGCTTCCGCAGGGCTGAACCACGTGGGATGTCGATCGCCTTCATCGGGCCGGCGCATCTGGTGGATCTCCATCAGAAAGGCTTTGACCACAAATTCCTGGACGCCGCCGGGCTGCCAGAAGACGCCTTTGGAATGAATGTACAGGTGAAAGTGGCGCGGCTCAATCGTGCCGAGAGCTCCGGCTTCTTCGGCGGCTTCCCGTTCGGCGGCCTGGCTATGCGAAAGTCGGGCCTCGGTCGATCCCTTGGGAAAAGTCCACTTGTTACCGCCGTTGGTATTAACCAGAAGGAACTCAATGGCCGTCCCGCGCCGGCGATAGCAGATAGCAGCTACCTGCAGCGGTAACGACTTCGCAACCCGGGCTGACCCCATGAGGACCCTCCTAAATACAGGCTACATGCAAGATATTTCAGTAGTGTGAATGTGCAACAAAAATTGTGCAGTCAGATGGGTTACGAAAGGGTTACGTCGTGTCATTACGGTCCTCGCCCGTACACTGGGACGGCCGCTCCGGTCACGTCTTTCCCGGCATCTCCAGCGAGCCACACGATCGGGCGTGAACTCCAACTGAAAAGTCATCATAAATGCTTCGCCCCAAAGTTGTTGCCTGAAAAGAAAGAGATGTATCCTTAAGGGCGGTTGGAAACCGGACGACCAACGGGCGAACAATGGACGATCAAATGCCCGCAGAACGCGAACTGGCGCGGCATTTGGGCATAGCAGGAATCAGAATTATGAATACGACTTCTTGTGAAGAGCGGAATCTTAACGCAGATGCAGGGACAGTTCCCGGCCTCCCGTTCGTTCCAGCTAGGTCACCGATCAAACAATAAAGATCAAACTATAAAGATTAAGCTATAACGATCAACTTATGTGGTTAGTGCGACTGGCGCTGCGGCGCCCTTACACCATCGCCGTCTCTTGCCTGCTGATCATGATCCTCGGCGTGCTGTCGCTGACGCGCATGACGGTCGACATCTTCCCGGTCATCGACATTCCGGTGGTCGCGGTGGTGTGGACCTATCCCGGACTCTCGGCGCAAGACATGGAGCGCCGCGTCGTCCTGATCAGCGAGCGCGCATTCTCCACAACGGTCAACGGAATTTCGCGCATCGAATCGCAGTCGATCCCGGGCGTCGGACTGTTGCGCGTCTATTTTCAGCCCGGAACCGACATCGGTGCCGCAATAGCGCAGATTTCTTCGGTATCGAGCACTATCCTGCGCATCGCTCCTCCCGGCATCACGCCGCCCAGCGTGATCCAATTCAATGCCACGAATGTCCCGGTCGCGCAGCTGACCATTTCCAGCAAAACCCTTCCCGAACAGCAACTCTACGACTACGGCGTGAACTTCATTCGCATCCGGTTGTTCACCATTCCCGGGCTTTCGACCCCGGCGCCGTTCGGCGGCAAAGAGCGGCAGATCATCATCGACATCAACCCGCAGGCGCTCGCCGCCAAGGGCCTGTCGGCCGGCGATGTTGTCAGCGCGCTGCAGACTTCCAACGTCATTCTGCCCGCCGGCGACGCCCGCATTGGCAACACCGACTACAGTGTGCAGCTCAACTCCAGCCCAGATAACGTGCCGCAGTTCAGCCGCATCCCGATCAAGGTCGTCGGTTCGGCGACGGTTCTGCTCGGCGATGTGGCGAAGGTTTCCGACAGCTTTGCCGAGCAGCGCGGCATCGTGCACGTCAACGGCAAGCGTGCAACTTATCTCGCCATTCTTAAGCATTCCGACGCGTCGACACTGGCGGTAGTGGAAGCCACGCGCGACACGCTGCCGGTCATCAAGGCCTCCGCGCCCCAGGGGATGGATCTGAAGATCGACTTCGATCAATCTGTCTTCGTGCGCGCCGCGATTAAGGGAGTGGTTCGCGAAGCCGTGCTCTCCTCGATCCTGGTCTCGCTGATGATCCTTGCGTTTCTCGGCAGCTGGCGCAGTGTGATCGTGGTGTGCACGTCGATCCCGTTGGCCATCTTCACAGCCATCATCGGCTTAAACCTGAGCGGCGACACCATCAACATCATGACGCTGGGCGGCCTGGCGCTAGCCATTGGCATGCTGGTCGATGATGCGACGGTGGAAATCGAGAACATCAACCGTAACTTCGACATGAACAAGCCGATCACGGTGGCGATTCTCGACGGCGCCAGCCAGATCGCCGTGCCCGCCATCGTCGCGACCCTGGCCATTTGTATCGTGTTCTTTCCGGTTGTTCTGCTTTCCGGCGCGTCGAAATATCTTTTCACTCCGATGGCGTTGGCGGTGGTGCTGGCCATGTTGTCGTCGTACGTGCTTTCCCGCACGCTGGTGCCGACGCTGTCGCGAATTCTTTTTGAAGGCCACCGCGAAGCTGACGAGGCCAAGGAAGAAAATCCGGGTCTGATCGGCCGCCTCAACCGCAAACGCGAGCATGCATTCGAACGCCTGCGAGAGGGCTATGGAGGTGTGCTCGACCTGGTGCTGCACCACCGGGTGTTCGCACTGTGCATTTTTGGACTGATGTTCGCGGTCAGTGCGGTGCTGCCCTTCATCATCGGCACCGACTTCTTCCCTAGCGTCGACGCCGGCTTGATGAAACTGCACGTCCGCGCCCCGATCGGCACGCGCCTCGAAGACACCGAACAGTTGCTAATGAAGGTGGAAGCGCGGATTCGCGAAATCATCCCGCCCGATGAAATCGACACCATCAACGACCTGGAAGGTCTGCCGACTGCCTTCAATCTGGCATACGTGCCCACCGACAACGTCGGCGACATGGACGCTGAAGTCCTGATCGCGCTGAAGCCGTCGCATCATCCCACCGAAGGTTACATGCAGAAGATCCGCGAGCAACTGCCGCGCGAGTTTCCCGGATCGAGTTTCTATTTTCAATCCGCCGACATCGTCAGCCAGGTGTTGAACTTCGGCGTACCGTCGCCGGTCGACGTTCAAGTCGAAGGGCCGAATCTGGACCAGTCGTATGAAATCGCTCGTAAGCTGAAAGATGAAATCCGCACCGTGCCCGGCGCGGTCGACGTGCATGTTAAGCAGGCGATTCGCTATCCCGCGTTGCGCGTGAATGTGGATCGCGAGAAGGCGGCGGAACTCGGCCTGACCGAACAGAGCGTCGCCAACAGCATGCTCATCTCGCTGTCGTCGAGTGCACTGATTGCGCCATCGTATTTCTTGAACCCGGCGAACAATGTGAACTATATCGTCGCGGTGCGAATTCCGCCGGAGCGTTTCGATTCCGTCCAGGCGCTGATGAATACTCCGCTCAGCTTGCCGGGAGCGGCCACTCCACTACAGGCCGCCAGCGCGCCGCAGACGCAGCCTGTCCCACAACCGCAATATGAGACGCTGGCCAATGTTTCGCGCATTATTCCGGACTCCGTGCCCGCCGAGATCAATCACTACACGGTGCAGCGCGTCATCGACATCAACGCCAACCTGCAGGGCCGCGACCTCGGTTCGGTCGTCGCCGGCATTCAGAAAAAAATCGATGGCCTCGGAAAACTGCCGGTGGGCATGCGCATCACCGTGCACGGCCAGTACGAAGTGATGAACTCGTCGTTCCGCAGTCTGCTGCTGGGGTTGATTCTGGCCATCATGCTCGTGTATTTGCTGATCGTGGTGCTGTTTCAGTCGTGGATGGATCCATTCATCATCATGATTGCGGTGCCGGGGGCTCTGGTCGGA
>JBEKWZ010000401.1:0-4414 GCA_049512555.1 Candidatus Sulfotelmatobacter sp.
ACACCCAGGAGCTGGGTAGCGGCTACGAGGATAAGTATGCTGCCCCGGCGAACGAATGAGATCATCTTCGACCCTCTTATTAACCCGCAGGACACAGCGTAAGCCACTGCATAGGTCGGAAGAGAATAGCAACTGAGTTTCCCCTCCGCCGATTCGTTTCAAGTCGGGAGAAGGGAGAAGCGGCGGAGCGGATGTCGTCAAACGAACCACAGCCGACTCCCACTTCTCCCCGAGGTGCAAGCCGTTCAGAAAGTGGCACGCAGATGCAACTGGAGGCTGCGCGCAGGCAGTTGACTCGTCGCCTTTCCGAACGTACCCTGGGATAGATCCCCTTGCACTCCGATAAGATTGGAGCGGTTGAACAGATTAAAGACCTCGCCTCTGGCCTCGAATTTCAATCTCTCTCCGAACGAAAAGAGTTTCCCAAACGTGAAGTTGACGTTGTTGTACCCCTCATTGTCGTAGGTGTTGCGACCGAGGTTGCCTTCCATTCCCAGAGCCGGCGCCGGAAACGCGGACGAAGGAAACAGGCCGTTCAGGAAGTCCTTCTTGTGTTTACCGCTCACGTGGCTGCCAAAAGACGGGATGTTCGGCACGTCGTAGTTGCTTCCGTCGGCGTTGTAATCGCCCCCGGCATTGCCGACGATGGTGCTGCCAACTGGGCACCCGCCGCCGCTGATAACGGTTGCTCCGCCGGAACAGATGGGAGCAAAACCTGCAGTCGTATAGACCCAGAAGGGCAGCCCGGTCTGCATGATCCATACGCCGCCGAACTGCCATCCGCCCAGAAGGCCTCTCTCCACGGCACTGTCGTAATGACTTGGAGTCGTCCAGGTGCCATCGAAGGCGAACTGCTGTCGTATGTCGAAGTCGGACCGGCCGCGTTGTGCGGGTAAATCGCCATTCTGGATCACCGGACCATTCTGATTGCCGGATGTGATATTTCCACCACTCAGCGAGGCCGAACTGCTGAGCTCATCCATCGACTTCCCATAGGAGTAGATGCCGCGGAATGCCAGGCCGTGAGACATGCGGCGCGCTACCATGGCACTGAAGCGGTTGCCTACGGAATTGCCATCGGAAGTGGCGTAGTTTATGCCGCCGAAATTTGGATTGAGGCGCGCCAAAGCGTTGTTGTTTACGATCAGGTCTCCGGCAAAGCGATTGATGTCCTGGTTGTAGATCGGGAGGCGATGCGCTTCAGACCCGGAATAGTTCACCTCAAGAATAAGGTCCCTTCGCAGTTCCTGCTGCAGGCTGAGGGTCCACTCCTCGACCTGTGTCATTTTATAGTTGGGGGAGTGCCCTCCGAGACCGGCCCTCGAAAGAACCCCATTGATGTAGAGTGCGCCAGTCGTCGGGTCGACCGTGACATTGTTTGTGGGCAACACGGGACAGCTGAGATTGAAGCCATTTGGAGGCTGACAAAGCTGGAAATTGATCGTGTCCCCCGACCGCACATCTAAGCTAGGCGTGTACTGGTTTGGCAGGTTGCCTGCAAGCAAGTCGGTTATGTGCAGGTATGGCGGTTGATCGGAGAACATGCCAACCCCGCCCCGCAAGGCTGTCTTGCCCTTTCCGAAAATATCCCAGGAAAATCCTACACGCGGGGTCAAGCCCCATACATTATGGTCGAGCACGTGATTATTTGGGCTGAGCCCGACGATCCCGCCGGCGATCTGAGCCTCGTAGGATGCACCTTGTCCGAGCGTGAAATTAGTCAGTTGCGGGTTATAAATGGAAAAGAAGTTTGTCATCAGATCGAACCGCACGCCGGCGTTCAAAGTAAATGTCGGCCTGACTTTCCAGTCGTCCTGGACAAAGAATCCCGTGTAGAGTGCACGGTATCGCCGATAATAGGGCGCTTCCTGGTGGGTCACGAGACTGACCGGGGTACCCGTTTCCGTGAGCGCCCCGTCCTGGATGAAGTCGAGCAGACTGTCGAAGTTGAACGTGGGGCGATCAAACGCGCCGCCTTGGGTATCGTTCTCGCGGATATTGAACTGATCAAAGCCAAACTTGAGCGTGTGCGTTTTCACGGTTGCCGTCATCACATCGCGCCAGGCGGCCGTTTGTTGGGTGAAGTTCCCAGGCCCCCAGTTTCCGAATCCCTGCAATCCGGTTACATTAACGTTCGGGATGGCAAACGCAGGGCTGGCCCCGTTCTGGCCGTAGGGGCGAATGATATTCGCGCCTGCTTCGTTGAGCAGATGCAGCCCGAACGTATGGGTCCAATCGATGTTGGCAAAAACGGAGTGGTTGGTGCTGGGAGCAGCAAACGCAGGCCGCGCACTTGTGCTGGCTGAAGTGTCGTAGGTTCGGATCGCATCAAAATATAAGCGATCATTCTTGGTGGCATAGTAGTCCAACCGGAAACTCCACTGGTATCCGTTCTTTGGAGAGGTATTCGTGAAATTCACGTTGCCGATCGCATCCAGAGTGCCGGGGATGCCCGCCGGCGGCGCAAAATAACTACCGGTGATCTGGCTTACAGTCAGCACGTTGGGACTGGTCGGGCCTGCGTACGCCAAAGGCGGAGCCAACGTCAGAGCCTGGTAGGCGACGGTATTCGGGAGATTCGCCTTAACCCAGTTATAGAGATCCTGGGTCTCGACCGGGGCAGAACCGGAGCTAGTGGTGGTGGAGCGAAGCACATCGAGGGCGCCAAACCAAAACAGCTTGTTCTTGACCGCCGGCCCGCCGATCGTGGCGCTGAACTCATTGCGCTTGAACGTCGGAATCGAAGACTGACCTTGGAGGAGCGCCGACAGCGAATTGTTGGTGAATTCCCAGTCGACGTTTCCATGGATCCGATTGGACCCTGAAATGGTAAAGACATCGACCGTCGCGCCGCCATTTCTTCCTTTTTGGGCGTCGAAGTCGTTGGTCCTGATCTCCATGGTTTGCACGATCTCAGGATTCGGAGAAATGGAGGTGCCGCCGCCGCGGGACGGCGTGTTGGTCTGTGCGCCATCGATCTCGTATCCGTTCTGTTCCTGGCGCAGTCCAACGGCATTAATGTTGATGGCATACTCATTGGTAAAGTTGTCGCCGGAGGTCACTCCGGTTCCCGTGATTCCCGGGGTCAGCGCCGCCAGGCCGTACACGTTCTGCCCGATCAGCGGTGTCTCCTTGAAGGTCTCTTCCGGAATGACCGATCCGGTTTTCGGGGTGACCAGATCAATGGACACCTCCGAGGCGGAAACAACCACTTCGGTGGAGGTTGCTCCAACTTGAAGCACGGGCGCAATGGTTCGAATCTCTCCCACCTGGAGGATCAAGTCCTTCTGATCCCAAGTCTTAAAACCAGTCGCCTGAATCTGCAGGGAATACGTGGACGCGGCTATGCTGTCGATACGGAAATAGCCAGCCTGACTAGTGATGGTGGTTTTTGCAACACCCAGGCGGATATCTGTAATGGTGACTTTAGCTCCCCCAACTACGGCACCGCCTTGGTCTTGTACCGTGCCCTCAACTCCGCTCAAGAATTGAGCAAATGCCGATGACCTGCCCCAACTTAACAGCAGAATTATGAGCATCGAGATTCTTGCTGCGGATCTCATCATGGAGTCTCCTCGATCGCGAAAAGAATCAAAACCTCGGAATTTTGGCGCACGCTTCCCTGGGTTTAGACGAACCTCTGGGTCCGCCAACCTGCCTGAACATGGTTGCTCGTGCTAGCGAACGTGCGGTCTCACGTCAAGAGTCTTGGCGCTCGAGGCTGGACCGCGTCCCCACGCGCGAAACTTAGACTTTGCCCGGATGGATCGCAAGTAATGCACAGTGTCTTACAGTAAGGAGGGGGGGGTTCTCCAAGTCCTGGAAGCACTTAGACACGAGGCCGTTGTTACGCGATGAGAAATGAAACAGCAAGGATTAGCGAAACGCCGTGCCCTTGTGATTTGTTGCATGGCATCATGGGATCCCACTGTTATGCCGTCAGGAATGAAATTATGCAGGTTCCGACCACCTCTGAACCTCTGAACGGGCGGCTCGGAATGAAGCCGAAAGCAAAACGGCTTTGCAGCAGTATCGCTCACAATTACGGCGCGCGAGCGTCGAGCTTGTTGTTCTTGACAGCGTCCGCCCAGTGTGCTCATAATGCCGCTCGCGAAACTTGCCAGTAATCCCTGTCCCGAAGAAAACCCGTCCGTCGTCATTGCGCCCCTGCTATTGCGCATTAAGGGTGGAGATCGATGCAAGCATTTGATCAATCAACGCACGATCAGACCCCGGCTTCCCCTCAACATCCATTGGAAGACGAGAAAAAGCAACAGATCCTCCACGAACTCGAGAACATCCTGGAAAGTCGCTTCTTCCGAAGCGCCGGACGCAGCAAGCAATTCCTCAGGTTTGTGGTCCAGCACAAGCTGGATGGCCATTCCGAGCCGCTGAAAGAGCGCACCATAGGAGT
>JBEKWZ010000402.1:0-4410 GCA_049512555.1 Candidatus Sulfotelmatobacter sp.
CGCCGGCGGTGTTTCAGGAAGGTGGACTGAACTGCGTTACCGGCCTCGGCAAGGTCGGGGGGCGTCTGGTAGTTCTGCTCGACATGAGCAAGCTGCTGGCTCCCGGCAGCCTGCAGGTCAGCAGCGAGTCCGGAGAAAAGAAGGCAGATAAGAAGACCGTAGCCAAGACCGAGGCGCGCGGCGCCGCGGCCCGGTAGGAGCACGGGACACAGCACACGGGACACCGGCAAGGGATTGAATTTGAGTTTCAGGCGGGAACGAGAAAACGCATGAGTACATCCGGAGCGGCACCAGCTCCCATACTGACGGAAGCGGAATTGAAACTGTTGCAGGCTCTCGTCTACCAGGAGTGCGGCATGCACTTCGACGAGCGGCGCACGCACTTTCTCCAGGACCGGCTGCTGCGCCGCCTGAAGGAATGTCGCGTCGATTCCTTCTACTCGTATTACCGCCTGCTCATCAGCGCGCAGGGCAAGGACGAGCTGGCCAAGCTGCTGGAAAACCTCACCGTCAACGAGACCAGCTTCTTCCGGCACAAGGCGCAGCTGGATTTATTTCAGAAGACGGTGCTCGAAGAGCTGTTCAAACACAAGAGCTCGCGGCGCGAGTACTCGATCCGCATCTGGAGCGCCGGCTGCTCGACCGGACAGGAAGCTTACACCTTAGCCATGCTGGTGACCGACGCGCTGGCCTACTACTACCTGCGCAATCCCCTGCCTATGGATTTGCCGCTGCCGAAGCCTCTGGTGCCGCCACCGTGGCGAGTGGAAATTCTGGCCTCAGACATCGCCTATTCCGTCTTGCGGCACGGGCAGGAGGGTACGTACAGCGAGAACCAGATGTCGATGGTCGATTACAGCTACCGCCTGCGTTACTTCGACAAGGTTTCGGAACGCTATGCCATCAAGAAGGCGCTGAAAGAGATGGTCCACTTCGATTTTCACAACCTGAAGACCGAATACCTGCCGCAACGCAACGATGTGATCTTCTGCCGCAACGTAATGATGTACTTCGACGAAGCCGAGCAAAAGCGGCTGATCGAAAAGTTCTACCGCTGCTTGAATGCTGGCGGCTACCTGTTTGTGGGACATGCGGAAAGCCTTCTGGGATTGACCAAGAAGTTCCAAATGCTCCACAAGGACAGCGGCACGGCCTACCAGCGGCTTGAGGTGAGAGAGTAAGCGATGACCGATCATCCCCCAGATGAGCGCGGCCTGGAACTGCGAGAGCTTTTTTTCGAGACCTCGCAGGAACTGTTGCAGGCGCTCAATGAAGAAGCGTTGAAGCTGGAGAAAAAGCCGGGCGACGAGGAAATCGTCCGCGTCATCCGGCGGACCGTGCATACCCTGAAAGGCGACTCGGCGGCCTGCGGCATGCGCGAGTTGAGTGAACTGGCCCACCAGTTCGAGGATGCGCTGTCGCTCGAAGGCACGGCCACGCAGGCTGCAGTGGCGGAGATCGCTTTTGCCGCGGCCGACGTTTTTACCGAGATGATTGCCGCGTACCGCGGCGGTGGCAAGCTGCCGTCCACGAAAAGTTTGAGCAACCGGATCAGCCAACTGACTGCTCCGGCTCCGGCCCCGGCTCAAGCCAGGACCGTGCAGACCCGCTCCGCCACTCCAAAGTCCTCGAACTCGAAGGCCACTGGCTCGAAGTCGGCGCGCGCGAAGGCCGCACGCGGGAAGTCCACGAGCTCGAAGTCGACCGGCAGGAAATCGGACCGCAAGGCTTCGAGCGGCAAGAAATCCGCAGTCAAGGCATCTGCCAGCAGGAAATCGGGGGGCAAGACGGCCTCAACCAAGCGGACCGCCGCAAAGACAAAGACTAAGACGACGACGGGCAAGAAGGCTACAACTCGGGCGATCTCTGCCCGCGCGATCTCGGCTCGGGCGACCTCGGCCGCTGCGATCTCTGCCGATGCGACCGCTGACACGCCAACCGCAGCTAAGCCAACCACCGCCAAGACCTCGACCGCGCGAACCGCTGACAAAGTTGCGGCGCACTGGACCGAGTACGAAAAGCTGGCCATGCACAAGGCCCAGGGCGCGGGCCTGTCGGTGTATCACGTCGTCGTAAAGATTGACCCGCACTGCGCCATGCCCATCGCCGGGCGCCAACTGATTCACAACGCGCTGGGCGCGGTGGGGCAGGTGATTGCGGTGCATCCTGACGCCAAGTCGCCGGCGGCATCGAAGCAGGTCGAGTTCGTGCTGGCCAGTGGGCAGACGGTTGCACAGATTTCGGCCAAGGGAAAGATTCCGACCATCGCCGAGGAAGTTACGGTCGAGCAGATGCTGGCGCCGAGCCTCGAGCCGCAGCGGGCGACGAACGAAACCGTGCTCGCGCCTGAAGCTGCTGACGAGGAAACTCTGCCACAATCCGCAGCGGGCGCGTCCGATGTTTCCTCTGCGACCACCTCAACATCGGCCATTCCCGCAGTGCAGGAAAACCTGCTGCGCGTGGAAGCTAGCCGCATCGACAGCGTGCTTAATCTTGTAGGCGAGCTGATCATCGGCAAGTCGATGCTGCAGCAGGCATTGAGCGAATTCTCCAAGCGCTATCCCAAAGAACTTCTGCGCGGCAAGTTTTCCGATGCCATGGCCTTTCAGGCGCGGGTGCTGAACGATCTGCAGCGCTCGGTCATGAAGATTCGCATGGTGCCGGTCGACCAGCTGTTCCGCCGCTTCCCGCGCATGGTGCGCGATGTGTCGCGGCAATGCGGGCGCGACGTCGAACTCGACGTCAGCGGACAGGACACCGATCTCGATAAAGGAATCCTCGACGCCATCGCCGAGCCCCTTACCCATCTAGTGCGCAACGCAGTAAGCCACGGCATTGAGCCGCCGGAGGAGCGCCGCAAGCTGGGCAAGGCTCCGCGCGGGAGGATCCGGCTGAATGCCTACCACCATGGCAACCAGGTAGTCGTCGAAGTGATTGACGACGGCCGCGGCATCGATGCCCAGAAAATTCGCGCCAAAGCCATCGAGTTGGGGATGATGACCGCCGAAGAGGCGCCGCGGCTTAGCGAGGCGGAAACTCTGGAATACATTTTCCGCCCCGGCTTCTCGACCGCCGAACAGGTCACGGAAGTTTCCGGGCGGGGCGTGGGCATGGATGTCGTGCAGAGTGTGTTGCATCGCCTGAAGGCGAACATTTCCGTGGAGACTCGTCCCGGGCAAGGCACGACCTTCCGCTTGAAGCTGCCTTTGACGCTGGCGATCATCAAGGCGCTGCTGTTCTGGGTTGAGCAGCGGCTGTATGCCATTCCGCTGAACGCGGTGCTGGAGATTGCGCGGACGTTTGAGACCGAGGTGCATCAGGTCGACAACTACGAGGTTCTGCAGTTGCGCAACCAGGTTCTGCCCCTGCTGCGGCTGGGCCGGCCCGTCGGAGAGGATCGGAAGTCCAAGCTCTTTGTGCTCGTGATTACGGTTGGAGAGAGGAAGTACGGCTTGATTGTGGATGCACTTGAAGGCGAAGAGGAATTAGTGATCAAAGCGCTGGATGACCACACCTTCCACACCGATCTGGTTTCCGGCGCCTCCATTCTGGGCGACGGGCGCGTGGTGCTGATCCTGAATCTGCCCGCCGTGGTTGAGCACGTGGCCCGCGCGAGGCCCGAGGAACTAGGGCAGTGCAATGCGGGATTGTTGTTGTCGCACACCGAGCGCGCGCGTCTGGCCATGTCTCAGATTATGACCCCGGCCGTGGGAGGCCAGGCATGAGGAAGAATCCGATACGCGTGCTGGTGGTCGACGATTCGGCGCTGATGCGCAAGCTGATTCCGCAGATGCTGGCGGGGGATGAATCCATCGAGGTGGTGGGAACCGCGATGGACGGCAATTTCTGTTTGAAAAAGATCGAAGAGCTCAAGCCCAACGTCGTAACTCTTGACCTCGAAATGCCGGGCATGAACGGCATCGACACGCTGAAAGAAATCATGCGGCGGCAGCCGGTGCCGGTGATCGTGTTCAGTTCGCACAGCACCGAAGGCGCGTCGGTGACCATGAAGGCTCTGGGGCTGGGCGCCTTCGACTTTGTCCCCAAGCCCAAAGACGCCACGGCGCACATGGCGGAGACCGCGCGCGAACTGATCGCCAAAGTAAAGGCGGCGGCCGAGTGCAAGCTGAAGCCGCGAATGCTGCCGGGAGTGCAGCCCAAGGCCGAGAAAATACCGGCTTCCTCGGCAGCTCCCAATAAAGTGGTCGCCATCGGAGTTTCCACTGGAGGTCCGCAGGCCCTCGAATACGTTCTGTCGCACCTGCCAGGAGATTTTCCGGCAGCCATTACCGTGGTGCAGCACATGCCAGACGGTTTCACCGACATGTTTGCGCGGCGGCTGGACGAAGTATGCCCGCTGCGGGTGAAGGAAGCCCAGTCTGGAGACATCCTGCAACGCGGGCGGGTGCT
>JBEKWZ010000403.1:0-4405 GCA_049512555.1 Candidatus Sulfotelmatobacter sp.
GCGGCCCCGGACGAATGCGTCCGGGGCTAGGTGAGCGATGAAGGTGCAATCGAGAATCGGGACGGTTACTTCGGAATCTTTCCCGCGTATGACAAGAAAATCCAGAACCCAGCAATGCCGTAGAATCAGGAGCAGAGCCGTGCGACGAGACCCGGTAGCGATTTGGGTAGGCCCGAAATCAGAAGTCAAAATCCCCACGTCTCGAAAAACACGCGAGACATGGGGCACCCAAAGCCGGTTGGTTGGCGTCGAGGCGCGGAGGCGGGCAAGAAGTTCCGCCCCACACAGGACTGGGATGGACATTACATGGTTGACCGACCGGATTGCGGTCGGGGGCGGGATTTGGACGTCGGAGAACATGGCGAAGGTGGCGAGGGCAGGGATCACGCACATCATCGACATGCAGATCGAGTTTGACGACACGCCGCTGGCACAGGCGTACGGCATTGAAGTTTTGTGGAATCCGACGGATGACGATTTCGAAGAGAAGCCGGAAGAGTTGTTCCGGCGAGGCGTGGAGTTTGCGCTGGGGGCGCTGGAAGGTGCGGAGACGAAAGTGTTCATCCACTGCGCGGCGGGAGTACACCGGGCGCCGATGATGGCGCTGGCGCTGCTGGGATCGATGGGATGGGAGATGCACGACGCGATGCACATGATTGAGGCGCGGCGTCCGGTGGCGGATTTTGCCGCCGTGTATGTGGAGAGCGTGGAGAAGTTTCTGGAGGGCGGGCGGGTTTTCTAGGGGTTGGGTGGTTGCGGGAGAAAAGCAGGTCCCTCCACTGCGCCGTCGCGTTGCTCCGGCTTCGGTCGGGATGACAGTTACTTTTTAGTTACGAGACCGGTTGTTCGTCGCGATGACAGACTTTTTTATTTGTCGCGATGGCCGGTTGTAAATCGAGATGATGTTTTGTTGATGAGTCAGGTTGGGAGATGGGAGCCTTCGGGCTCCCATAATTTTTTGGCGAGGATTGTTTGAGGCGAGAAGAGCAGCGGGCAGGAGTGCCCGCTCCACACTGTCGCTGCACACTGAAATTGGAATTGGGATGGATGGAGGGGACGATGTTTGACGTGGGCCGCCGCCCTAGCGGGCGGCTTTTTTATTGGGTGCTGACGGTGGTGATTGCGGCTTCCGGCTTCCGGCTCTCGGCTTTCGGAGCGGAACCTGTTTTACAGAGTGGTCCGGCAACAACCACAGTTTCGGACACCGTTTATTTGGCGAATGGGGCTACTGCGTCGGGAACGCTCATCATCACATGGCCGGCGTTTGTGACGGCGAGCGGGGCGGCGGTGGCGGGTGGGGCGATGAACGTGACGCTGGGAACGAATGGGGCGCTCAGCGTCGCGTTGGTGCCAAATGCGGGAGCGACTCCGGCGGGCGTGTATTACACGGTCGTCTACCAGATTGGACCCGGCGAAGTGAAAACTGAATATTGGGTGGTGCCGACGACTTCTCCGGTGAACCTGGCGGGGGTGATTACGACGCCGGGATCAGGCAGTGCGGGGCAGCCGGTATCGATGCAATACGTGAATACCCAGCTGGCGGGAGTGGTGCATCTGAGCGGCAGCGAGACGATCACAGGTGCGAAAGTGTTCAGCGTTTCGCCGAATGTGCCTGCGCCGACGAATACGGGGGATGTGGCGAGCAAAGGCTACGTGGACCAGTCGGTGTCGAACGTGGGAGGGGGAACTTTCTTACCGACGGCTGGCGGGACGATGACGGGGCCAATCACGCTGCCGGCGAATCCGGCCGCGGCGCTCCAGGCGACGACCAAGCAATATGTGGATCTGGGACTTACCTCGAAAGCAAGTTTGATCGCGGGACTGGTGCCTACGAGCCAATTGGGGACGGGCACCGCGAGTGGAACGAGTTGCCTGCTGGGCAATGGAACGTGGGGCGGATGTGGGCTGGGAAATGTTTCGACCAGTCCGAGTGCGGGCATAAGCCAAAACATTATGCAGGCGGTGGGCACGCAGTTCTCGGTCAACAACCTTTCTGGAATTCGATACGCGTCGCAGTATAACTGGACCCAATCGCCCGCGAACAATCTAGTCACTGCGGGCTCGAATACGGTTAACTTAACTCCGTGCCCGACCGGCATCGATGTTTCCGCATCAGCCATCTTTCCTTTCTATGTTTACATTGCGGGAACGGGAACTCCTGAAGCCGTCGTAGTCACGGGCGGAACCTGTACTTCCGGCGGGACGACAGGAACGATTACGTTCGTCTCGCTGAATACGCACCCTGCCGGATATACGGTGCAATCGGCGACTGGGGGCGCGGCTGAGGCGGGAGTGGATGCCAACACGACCAGTGCTCCAAACGCGAACTCGAAGATTGTTCTTCAGCCCGGCGGAGGAGTGTCTGGCAGTAACTCCGCCCCGTTTTTTTTCTATGCGCCCTGGTTTGTGCGGTGTGGCAACTGCGTGATTGACGGCGCTGGTGCGGTGATTGCGCTCGGTCACAAGCGCGCGGGCATTGTTCTGCCGAACACGAACAATGACAACGTAAGCATCAGGGATATTCGCTTTAACGCAATGCTGAACCTGACGGGCGCGACTATCAGCAATACTTCGTGCTCATCGAATGTGGCGACCATCTCAGCGACCAACACCTTTGCCATCGGAGATTTCGTGGATATTCAATTCACGAGCGATCCATTCTATTGGGGCATTCATCAGGTGAGCGCGGCCTCTGGACTGCAGTTTCAATACTCCGCGGCGGGATGCTCAAAAGCATCGCAGGCGACTGGAGGCGACGCGAGTTGGGAATACGCCTTCATTGAAGACAATGGCTTCAAGGTGGTGCTCGATGGGGTCGCGTTCGCGAATAGCCCGTACAGCGGGACCATCAACAACGGCATAGTGGTGATGAACGACCAGGATTTGATGATTACGCATCTGTCCGCGTTTGTGGGGCACTGCGGGTCAGACTACTGCGGCCAGGTGGTCTACGCCCCCGGAGGGTTTGGGAACAATCCGGCAGTGGTCAAGATCGCGCAGAGCGACCTGACCTTGAACTGTAGCGGGAACGGCATTACTGCCTACAGCGGGAACACGCTTTCAGTGTCGGACACGGTGATTCAGGGTTACAGCATGTGGGGCTCGAACTACAGTCTGGTGAAAGGTGGATACGGGGGCGCGACCTACACCAATGTTTACGAAGAAGCGGGATCATGTGCAAATCCAATGTATCCGGGAGCCTTTGCGGGAGTCATGCAGTATGGCGCGCCGATCAGTTGGACGGGCGGCGAAGGACCGAACGGAGCCTTGGCGACATTTGGCAGTGGCGGGTCGACGACGTACTACTACTATCTGGTGGTGAATGACTCAGTGAATGGACCCAGCGCACCGCTTGCGGTTGGCTACTGCCTACCGGCTGGGACGACGTGCAGTGTGGCGTGGCCGCGCGCGATTGATGCAAATACCACCACATACACCGTGTTGCGATCCACGGACGCGCTGAATGCGCCCACGACGGCAGCGTGTGTTGGCGGCTCTCCTTCGAACTGCGGATCAGTTTCGGTTGCGCAGGCGCAGTGTTCGACGCTGCAATGCTCTTACGTCGATACGGTGACAGCCAACACCACGTCCTATACGGTGCTTACTCCGACAGGCGGAGGGTCTGGGGTTGGAGGGGCAAGCAACGTTCCGTCATTCGCATTCTTTCCGGGAAGTTTTGTTCTGCAAGCGAACTCCTGGCTGAACTATCAGAGTGGGAGCATTAATTCGAATGCGCTGGCAGGGAGTGGCGGACTGAGCGCACTCAATGGATATGGCCCAGTCACAACCGACGCCTTCCCTGCGAAGACTCGCACCTACGCCCACATTGACTCGCCCAAAGCTTCAGGGTCTTACACGGGAAGCACGGCTTGGTTGTTTTATGAGCCGTACCAGAGCGGCGGGGTTCCGGCTTATTCGAAAGGAAAGATTCTGTTTACGAGTCCGCTGAGCGGGTTGAGTGGCGGTAATTTCAACACCGGCATGAGTTGGATCACGCTGGCCGACTGCACCTCGCAGCAGACCCTGGCTGCGAACAATCCGCGGGTGACCTCGACTGCGTGCGATACGGGGATCGGGACCGACGCTACAAGTTCCACTACGCTGCCGGGGAACGTGAATCTGTCATTCACGAACCCGAACGCTATTTCGTTCTACATCAATTCCACGATGAACGGCACGAGCTACCTGGAGCGGCTGACGGCTGCGAGCAAGACGTTCAATGTTCCGGCAGTGTTCAATTCGGGATTGACGTTTGCGGGAATTACCGGGGCGGTGCAATGTTTGCACGTGAGCAGCACGGGAGTGGTGACGGGCACGGGATCGGATTGCGGAAGTGGAGGTGGAGGCGGATCGGGGACGGTGAACGGCGGAGTGGCGACGCAGGTTGCGATGTACTCGACGAGCG
>JBEKWZ010000404.1:0-4402 GCA_049512555.1 Candidatus Sulfotelmatobacter sp.
CGCGCGTAATCTTGTACTGCTCGACCAGCACCTCGGCGGTTTCGCCCATCACCATCTTGGCCAGCGGACAGAAAAATCCGTCACGATACATTCCGTCCACCATCTCCTGATTGCCCAGCCGATATCCCCAGCGCGCGCCATCGAGATAATATGGAACCCGCGACATTGACTCCGTCCCGCCCGCCAGAATGCAATTCGCGTCGCCGACCAGAATCGCCTGATACGCCAGCGCGATCGACTTCATCCCCGAAGCGCAAGCCTTGTTGACGGTAAACGCCGCAACTTGCTCAGGCACACCGCTGCGCACCGAAATCTGCCGCGCCACATTCGGCCCGCCACCAGCCTGCCGCGCGCAGCCAATAATGGTCTCGTCAACCTGTCCAGGCTCGATCCCGGCCCGCTCCATAGCCGCCTCAGCCGCGACCACGCCCATATCGGCCGCCGTCAGCGAAGCCATCGCCCCGCCGAACTTCCCAATCGGCGTCCGCACTCCCGAAAGAAGATAGATCCCCGGCAAATCCGTACCTCCAACCGCTTGAGTCTAGCAGGAGAGAGCCGGGCCGTTCCCCTCCAGCCAGTTAGAAATTTCGTCGTCAAAGCAACTTCGATGAACCCTCCGGCGCCGATCCGGAATCTACGGTAATAGCGGTCGCCAACAGTCACAGCTCACTGTCAACATCGCCAAAATTCAAAACTCAGATCGCAAGGAGGATTGTCATGTCCTACGTTGAAGTAGGGAACGAGAATTCAACTCCCATCCGTCTTTACTACGAAGACCACGGCTCCGGGCAGCCCGTGGTTCTGATCCACGGATATCCACTCAGCAGCGCATCCTGGGAAAAGCAGGTTCCCGCGCTTTTGCAAGCCGGTCACCGCGTGATTGCCTACGACCGTCGCGGATTCGGGAAGTCCAGCCAGCCAACCACCGGCTATAACTACGACACGTTCGCGGAAGATCTGCACAAACTCATCACTCATCTCAAACTGAAAAATTTTACTCTCGTGGGCTTCTCCATGGGTGGCGGCGAAGTGGCGCGCTACATCGGCAAATACGGATCGAAGGGTGTGAGCAAGGCCGTCATCATGAGCGGCGTTCCGCCCTACCTGCTGAAGACCGCCGACAACCCTGAGGGCGTCGATGGCAGCGTGTTCGCAGGCATCGAGAAAGCGGTCGCCGCCGATCGTTACGCCTTCTTCACCGCATTCTTCAAAGACTTCTACAACGCCGACATCTATCTGGGAAAGCGCGTCAGCGAACAAGCGGTTCAGGCCAGCTGGAATGTTGCCTCCATCGCTTCGGCCACGGCCAGCCTGGTCAGCGTGCCCACCTGGGGTGAGGACTTCCGCAAGGACGTGGCACGCATCGATGTCCCGACGCTGGTCATTCAAGGCGACGCGGATCGCATCGTCCCGTTGGCTTCCTCGGGACAGCGCACGGCCAAACTGGTGAACGGCGCCGAACTCGTCGTCATCAAAGACGGCCCGCACAACATCGCCTGGACGCACGCTGACGAAGTCAACACCGCGTTGCTGAACTTCCTGGCGAAGCCAGCCGCAAAAGGCCAGGCATCGGCCCCAAAAAGAAAAGCCGTAGCTTAAGCTACCGGACCGCTGTTCAACATTGGCCATAGATACGCTGTCATCCTGAGCGAAGCGAAGGACCTATGCAATCCCGCGGTGGAACTGCATAGATCCTTCGCGGCAAAAGACGCCGCTCAGGATGACAAGGTTGCTTCGAACTTGGCGGGGTGGCGCAAGGGCCGTACGGTGCCGCCCTCGCGCGGATGCCGCTGCCCCCTTGCCATTCCGCCTAACCTCCGGCATAATAAGAGTTTGCCTCGATCTCACCGGACTCTTCCGGAACTAAGGATATAAGCCCTGTGTTAATGATTCGTCTGGCGCGCCGTGGTGCGCGCAAACAACCGCACTATCGCATTGTGGTGATTGAGAAGGAGCGTGCCCGCAACGGCCGCCCGGTGGAAGTGGTCGGGACCTACAATCCCCGCACCAATCCCGCCAGCGTCGAATTGAAGCGCGATCGCGTCGAGTACTGGGTGTCGAAGGGCGCCCAAATGTCGGATCGTGTGAACAAACTGTTCACCAAGACTCCGGCCCCGGCCACCGCCTCCGTCGCCTGAACTGGCCGCGCTTTTCGGAAGGGCGTCGCCGGTGCAGTGGATGCGGTGGAGCGCTCGACTCGGGAAGGGCACGACTTACAGTCGTGCCGTCAAAGCCGCAAAAAGGCCGTGGCTTTAGCCGCTGGGGGAAATGGCGGCTGCATCGCTATTATTCACCATGAGAAGCAAATTATGACTGAGCCCTCTGGAGATGTGCGCGCTCTCGTTGAGCTGATTGCGAAATCGCTGGTCGATGCTCCTGACGAAGTCTTCGTCGAAAAGTTCGACGACGACGTCATCGAACTGGAAGTCGCCGAAAGCGATGTGGGCAAGGTCATCGGCCGCCAGGGACGCACCGCTCGCGCCCTGCGCGCTCTGCTAAGCGCCGCCGGTCACCGGGCGCATAGGCGCTACACCCTCGAAATCATCGAGTAGACGGTGAGAGTTTTGAAAATGCCGCACTTGGCAATGCGCCGCTTGGGCACGCTTTGAAAGGGCGTGGCTTATAGCCGCGCCGTAACGACAATAATGAAGTGCGGCTTTAGCCGCTGAGGGCGAGCGCCGTTGAGTCCCGAATCAATCGGCGAGTTCATTACCCTGGCCCGAGTCGTGAAGACGCAAGGCCGGCGTGGCGAGGTCGCCGCAGAGATACACAGTGACGTTCCAGGCCGGTTCGCCGCGGGCATGAAATTGTTTGCCCTGCCGAAGCCGGAGGGAGCTGCGGAAAAAGCCGCGCGGCGCGAACTGGAAGTCGAGGATTTGTGGCCGCACAAGGGCCTGGTTGTGTTGAAGTTCCGCGGCGTCGATACGATGAATGACGCTGAGTTACTGATCGGTTCGGAATTGCAGGTCCCGAGCGCTCAGCGCGCGGAGTTGGAACGGGGCTGGGCGTATGTCAGCGATCTGATCGGCTGTGTTGTCGTCGATCGCGGTCGAGAAATCGGGCGGATCGAAGACGTTCAGTTCGGAGCCGGCGAAGCTCCGTTGCTGATCGTGGCTAGCGGCGTAGGTAGTAAAGAGAAAAAGCTTGATGTGCCCTTCGCCGAAGCGTACCTGGAAGGCGTGGATATCGCGCGGCGGCAAGTGCGCATGAACCTTCCGGAGGGCATGCTCGAGATTAATGCCCCGGTCACGGCCGAAGAAAAGCAGGAACAGGCAGGACTTGAAAGGGCGCGGCTTAAGCCGCGCCGCAGAGGCTCTAATAAATAGCGACACTTGGCGCGGCTGGAAGCCGCACCCTTTCAAAGCGAAGCAGGTTCGCAAGAAATGAAGGCCGACATCGTCACGATCTTCCCGGACTTCTTTCGCGGACCACTGGATCACGGCATTACCCGCCGGGCCTGCGAGATGGGCCTGGCGAAAATCGAAGTCCACGACCTGCGGCAGTTCACGCACGACCGGCACCGCACTGTGGATGACCGCCCTTTCGGCGGCGGCGAGGGCATGGTGCTCAAGCCGGAACCGATCTTTGATTGTTTAGAACCGCTCGGGCTCGCGTCGCGTGAGGAACGTCTAGCTGGCGCTGCAAAGCAGAGCGTGATCCTGCTTTCGGCGCAGGGTCAGCGTTTCACGCAGAAAGTTGCCGCTGAGTTAGCGACGCTCGATCGCATAGTTCTAATCTGCGGCCGCTACGAGGGCGTGGACGAGCGCGTGGCCGACTTCATCGCCGACCGCGAGCTGTCGATCGGCGACTATGTGCTCAGCGGTGGTGAACTGGGCGCGGCTGTGATTATCGAGGCGGTCACGCGGTTGTTGCCGGGCGCAGTCGGGAACGAGGCTTCTACGCGGCAGGAATCGTTCACCGCGCATGAGAAAGCGGGCGAGGCTACGGAAAACGACGCGGCGGATTCAACTTGCGGTTCCGGCGGATTGCTCGACTATCCGCACTACACGCGCCCCGCGGATTTTCGGGGGATACCTGTACCGGAGGTTCTGCTAAACGGCGATCACCAGGCGATCCGCCGCTGGCGGCGCGAGCGGGCTCTGCAGAAAACGCTGCGCAACCGTCCGGACCTCTTGGAGGACGTGAAGCTCGGCGACGAGGACGCAAAGATTTTGGCGCGAATCAAGCGCGATAGAGACTAACGAAGACTTTCAAGGAATCGAAAGACGAAGGATAAAACGACAATGTCAAACTTAATCATCGAAAAGCTGCTGGCCAAATCGCAACGCACCGACATCCCCGCATTCCACCCCGGTGATACCATCCGTGTCCACGTGAAGATTAAAGAAGGCGATAAGGAACGCGTGCAGGCCTTCGAAGGCGTGGTCATCAAGCGCGACAA
>JBEKWZ010000405.1:0-4389 GCA_049512555.1 Candidatus Sulfotelmatobacter sp.
GAATGAAAGCGCCTTCGGCGTATCCCCCGGGAGTGATGTTGATGCCACGGAAGTGGATGGTCGTGGCACTTTCCATCTGCTTGTCGAAGGTTTGCGGCGAGTCCTCGGAGTTCGGAGTCTGGCTTGGGGCGGCATCCTGCTGTGCAGGACTGATGGCGGTGTCGCCTACGATGCCGAGGGAAGCGACCTGCCTGGGCGGATTCGCCGGGGCTTTCTCGGTCGCATTGATTGCGCCTTGCTGCGCTTCCAGCAGAGCTTGCTGACGCTGCAGTTGCTCAGTGAGTTTCTGAATCTGGAGTTGCTGCGCGGCCAGCGCGTCTTTCAGATTCTGAACATCTGCGGCGGTGACCGGCGGCGGTGCTGCCGGCGCCGCAGCGGCTCCAGAAGCTGGGTTGGCAAGCGCGACGTTGGCCGCGGTCTGGGTTTGTGTCCAGGCGCCAGCCGTTAATGCCGCCAGCGTGAGCGTCGTGAAGAACAGGTGCTTGTTCGCTTTCATGGTTAACGTACTCTCCTTTTGAGTTATGTTTCACTTCTGTGCAAGCGGGATAGAACCAAAATCCGTCTTACCGTTGGTTCGCGCAGGAAAACTTTTCCCTTCGAGCCGATCCGCCTTTCTGATTCTTTCCGCACCCGCGTTAAAGCCTATAATTACAATAAACGTGATAGAGATACTAACGAATGTTGCGCACGCTTTCATTAAAGGACGGTTAATTTTCGAGAATGGGGGAATCCAGTTCGACGGCCTAAGTGGCGGGCGTCAACCCCCACTTGTTTTGCAAATGACGTTCCATCCCTTTGAACACGATGCCATCGACCATGTATCCGATGGCGATGATCAAGATCATGACGGCGATAACGGCGCTCATATCGTTCAGATCGCGGCCCATCATCAACACTTGCCCAAGGCCGAGACTTAGATACAACATCTCGGCGGTGATGAGCGAACGCCAGGCAAAGGCCCAGCCTTGCTTGAGGCCAGAGACGATGAACGGCAGACTGGCCGGCAGCAGCACGTACCAGAACAGTTTGAAGCCTTTGGCTCCAAGGTTGCGCCCGGCCTGGCCAAAGATTTTGGGCATCTGCTTGCGGCCGTCTTCCATGGCCAGCGTCACCGACAGAAGAGAACCCATGATCACTACGAAGAGAATGGCATTCTGATTGAGCCCGAACCAGAGCAGGGCCAGAGGCCACCAGCAGATGCTAGGCAGGCTCTGCAGACTCACGAGCAATCCGCCCATGGTCTCTTCCAGGAATTTGCTGCTGGCCACGCCCAGCCCGAGAATCATGCCGAGCACCACGGAAATGCTGTAGCCGATCAGGACACGCTGCATGCTCACCCGGATCGCGATCCCGTAGGTGTGATCCTGGAATCCAGCGTACAGAGCCTGGCCGACGCCCCAGGGCGTCGGAAACAGGTACGGCGGCCAGATCTTTAATTCAGCGAGCAGCGTCCACAGCCCAAAGAGCGCTCCGTAAAAAATGATGTAACGGGCCGCACGTTTCATGCTCCGAATCCCCCGTCGGCACCGGCTTCAACGTGCGGCTTCACGCCCTCGTTGTATTCGGCTTCGAGGGAACGGTTAATCTCTTCGCGCAACTCGTCGAGAATTTCGCGGGCAGCGCGGGCGACGGTGGGATCTTCGAGTTGGCGCGGGCGCGGCAGGTTCACGGGGAATTCGCTCTTCACGCGTCCGGGGCGAAAGGTGAGAAGCACGACGCGATCACCGAGGCGAATGGCCTCACGCACATTGTGAGTGACGAAAATAATGGTGCGTCCGGTTTCGCTCCAGATGCGTTCCAACTCATCGTGCAGCAGGTCGCGGGTCTGGGCATCGAGCGCGGCGAAGGGCTCGTCCATCAGGAGGACGTCGGGTTCGGTGGCCAGGGCTCGGGCGATGGCCACGCGTTGCCGCATGCCGCCGGAAAGCTGATGGATGTAGCTCTTCTCGAACTTTGCCAGGTGAACCAACTTCAAGTAGTAGCGAGTCTTCTCTTCGCGCTCAGCCTTGGCGATGCCTTTCATCTTCATGCCGAATTCGACATTCTGGCCGACGGTGAGCCAGGGGAACAGCGCGTGCTCCTGGAAGATCATGATGCGATCCGTGCCCGTACCCTGCACCGGCTTGCCATCGATCAGGATCTGCCCGGAGGTCTGCGGATGCAGGCCTGCGATCAAATGCAGCAACGTAGATTTGCCGCAACCGGACGGACCGACCACGCAGACGAACTCTCCAGATTGCACCTGAAGATTGATGTGGTCGAGAGCCAGCAGGCGCTCGCCGCTTTGAGTGCGGTAACTCAGGCAGATTTCGCTCAGGCCGACCTTGGCCGTCTCGGGCGAAATCGCTGGCACGACCCGGCGGACCGAGACCGGCGCCAGCTTGCCGCTGGCACTGCCGGAGTGAGCCGGGAAGCGTGGGTCGAAGTCAGGACCGGCGGGAATCGGGAACTGGCTGGGGAACTTCTGCACGTTCGTGCTCATTGCATTGCCTTTCGTCCCTTTTCCGCCAGGACCTGGTTGAGCAGTGACAGATCGTAGAGACCCGAGAGATCGGGCATCTGCCGGCCGAGAAAACCGTCGTCGAAAGCCTGCTGTGCGGCAGTAGTCAATGCGCTGTGCAGCGGATCGTAGGTGACCTGCATGCGCGAGAAGGCTTCGTCAAGAACCGCGGCGGGAAGCGCCTTGCTGGTCTCGGCCAGAATCTGCTGGTTGAGAAGTTTCTTGGCCTCGGGCTGGTGGCCGTTGATCCAGTCGGTCAATTCAACATTTGCGCGGATCCAATTCTTGACCAGGTCGGGATGAGCCTTGAGGAACTTGTTGTTCACCACCAGCAGGCCGATAACAAATTGTCCGTTGGGCCACAGCGTGCGCTCGTCGACGAAGAGGCGGCCGTTGCCTTCATGAATCAATCGTGTCGCCCAGGGCTCGGGAGCCCACGCGGCGTCGAGGTCTTTCTTGAGGAAGAGAGTCAACTGATCGGGATTGGCCATGGGGACGATCTGCACGTCGCCACCCTTGTCGTTGGTTTTCATGCCGTGATTCTTGAGCCAGTTGCGCAGAGCTACGTCTTGGGTGTTACCGAACTGCGGAGAGGCGACACGCTTGCCATGGAAATCTTCCGGCTGGTTGATGCCGGAATCGTTGCGCACAATCAGGGAAGCTCCCCCGCTGGCGGCGCCAGAGACGACGCGAAGGGCTTCGCCGTTGGAGCGGACATAGCCGTTGATCGCCGGGTTCGGGCCGACGTACGTCATATCAATCGCGCCCGCAAACAGGGCCTCGATGGCCGAAGGACCCGCGTTGAAGCTGGTCCACTGAACCTTCACATTGGGCCCCATGGCTTTGTCGAACCAGCCATTGGCCTTGCCGACCATCGCCTGGGCGTGAGTAATGTTGGGGAACGCGCCGACGCGAATCGTGTTGGCGTTGCCCTGGGCCCGTCCTGCAACCGCTGTCGCCAGCCATAACAACCCGATGAAGAGCCGTCTACTCACCCCTTCTGTCCTCCCACGACCATGGGCAGAACGCTCGCGCCATCCTTCTTCTGGCTTTTCTGATGCTTGCTGGTCTTGCCGCCTCGCGGAGCGTCGTGAGCAATCAAGTCAGCCAGACTGGTGTGATCCAGGATGCGGGCGGCCGCATCGCGAACGTCCAGAAACACCTGGTAGAGCGCGCGGTGCGGCAGGTCCCGGTCAATCAGTTCGCGCAACTGCTCGGCATCGCCGAACGGCGCCAGCGGACCGTCAATCAGGCGAATGATCTCGCTCAGATGAATCTCAGCCGCATCGCGGCGCAACTGGTAGCCGCCCTTGGCTCCGCGCACGCTTTCCACCATGCGTGCGTTCTTGAGTTCGAGCAGGATCAACTCCAGAAATTTCTCCGGCAGCGCTTCTTCGTAGGCGATGTCGCGGATCTTGATGGCGCCCTGGTGATGATGACGGGCCAGCATCATCATGGCCTGCAGCGCGTAGAGTCCTTTTTGCGAGATCTTCATAAGGAGCTGCTTTCTATAAACCCCATCGGAATAATAGACTTTATCGAACTAAATGACAATGCAAGCGGAATTCCATCGGGGGTGAACTCGATTTGCAAGTCTCGATTTATGAAATCAATCAGTTAGCCGCTGGGCCACTTCTGCGCTCAGGAGGGCGATGTGCACTACATTGCAGTTTCGAGCGGCAAAAGTGCCGCTCCAATCGAATCGACCTTCGAATCGGGGTTCGAACCGACGCTCAGGTGGAAACCCGTAAAACCAGCACCGTGATATTGTCGGGCCCACCGCGCTCGATCGCCATGGTCACCAACTTCTGACAAGCTTCTGTGGGAGCATTCATGCGCACGACCTGGCCAAGTTCCGGGTCGCCAACCAGCCCCCAGAGCCCGTCGCT
>JBEKWZ010000406.1:0-4880 GCA_049512555.1 Candidatus Sulfotelmatobacter sp.
CACTGCATCCGCAATGGATCATGATCGACCTCGGCAGCAAGATCGACGTGAATGCCATCCGCATCGCCTGGGCCGATCCGTACGCCACACATTATGCCGTGCAATTCTGGACCGGCGAACTCGAGCCCTTCTACGACGGCACCACCAAAGGCACGTGGCAGACTTTTCCGTTAGGCAACATTACCGAAGGCAAAGGCGGCACGGTCACGCTCAAGCTTGTTGACTGGATGATCCCCGTCCGCTACATCCGCATTTGGATGACGGAATCCTCCAACACCTGCGACACCCACGGCTCAGCCGACAAGCGCAATTGCGTGGGCTACGCCATCAATGAGCTCTACGCCGGATCCCTCTCGGCCGACGGCGCCTTCAACGACTACGTCACCCATTTTCCCAGCCGCGATCAGACCGTGACCTGGCCGTCGTCGGTCGATCCCTGGCACGCCGCTACGGATATCGACCAATCGCGCGGCGATCAAGTCGGCTTCGACTTTTTCATGACCTGCGGCGTCACCCGCGGACTTCCCACCATGGTGCCGATCGCCATGCTCTACTCCACGCCCGAAGATGCGGCCAACGAAATCGCCTATCTCTTCAAGCGCCACTATCCGATTTCATACGTCGAGATGGGCGAAGAGGCCGACGGCCAGCACATGCTTCCCGAAGATTACGCCGCGCTGTACGTACAATTCGCCACCGCGATTCACAAACTCGTGCCCGAAGCAAAACTCGGAGGCCCTCCGTTCGAAGGAACCTTCGGCGACGTCGAGGTCTGGCCCGATGCTGCCGGAAAAGTTTCCTGGCTCGGCCGCTTCGTCGATTATCTGAAAGCCCACGGCCGCCTCGGCGACTTCACGTTCTTTTCCTTCGAGCATTATCCGTATCAAGACCGTCCCACATACTCCTGGGCCGACCTCTATCCCGAGCCGGGATACGTCAGCCACATCGTGCAAGTCTGGAAAGACAACGGCCTGCCCCCAAACATTCCATTCTTCATGACTGAAGGCAACATCGGAGGCGGCGCGCCTCCATCGTCTGTGAAGAGCGGGCTGTGGCTGGCGGACTACGTCGGCACCATGATGAGCGAAGGCGCCGGCGCGACTTACTATTTCCACTACATGCCGTATCCAAGAGAACTTGGCGGCTTCGGGAATTTCTTGTGGATCGATCAGGACTATAAAGTGCTGGGCTACCCCCCGCAGTATCTGGCAGCGCAAATTATCACGAAAGAGTGGGTGCAGCCGATTGACGCTCCCCACAAACAATTCAAAGCCACCAGCGATGTGAACGACGCTGCCGGAAATGTTCTGGTCACCGCCTACGCCGTTGAACGCCCCGACGGCCAGTGGTCGGTAATGCTGGTCAACCGCGACCAGTTCAACGATCACGCCGTCAAAGTCGCGTTCGCCGGCGGCAAGCGCGACCGCCATTTTTCCGGCCAGGTCGACCGCATCACTTTCGGATCCAACGAATATCAGTGGCACGTCGAAGGAGTCAGAGGCCATGCCGATCCGGACGGCCCGCCCTCAAAGTCGACCGTAAATGGCGGCACAGATGTGCTCTACCAGCTTCCGAAGGCGTCGATCACCGTGCTGCGCGGCCGCATCGGAGAATGAACGAATGAAGATCGGAGAGTGGAGCGCGCTTACTTCCAGCTGTGTTTCCCTCTAAGCCGCTGCGTGCCGCGGATACCTGCCGGTGATCTTGCGAACGAAACCGTGCACGGCGTGCAATCCCGCATCGGGCAGGAACATGTAGGGACATTCTCCCGGCACCACCACAATTCCGCGCTCCCGGCAGAATGCGACCGCCTGGTCGCTGACTGCGCCGGAGCCACCGGCTCGGTACATCCAAACCCGCTGGACGCCGGCCTCGGCGCAATCCTTCACCACTGCCTCGGAAACTCCGGGCGAGGTCATCAGCAGCACCCCGTCGACCCCCGGTTGGATGTCCTGCACGCGCGCGAAGCAGCGCCGTCCTTGCACCTCGGACATCCTAGGATTCACCGGAACCATGTCGTACCCGCGGCTCACCAGTTCTTTGAACAACATCATGCTGAAGTCGCGAGGGCTTCGCGAGACTCCCACCATCGCAATTCGTTTCTGAGCCAGGAAGTCCTGAATCGTTTCCAGCGATACTTTTGTAATAGCCATTGTTCCCTCCCGCGCAATCCGGATGTTATCGGCTCTGCGCCTCAAAGTGGCGTCCGGTCGTTTTGCTTGAGTCGTCTCTTCGTATCAGTTCACGCGGAGAACGTCAGTGATCGCAGGCACGTCCCTGCAGCAGAGCCACGGCCGCCCGAAAACTGCTTTTTCTTCGAGCCACGACCCCAGCGGCTAAGGCCGCGGCAAACTG
Organism: Candidatus Sulfotelmatobacter sp.; assembly: GCA_049512555.1. Taxonomy (GTDB): domain Bacteria; phylum Acidobacteriota; class Terriglobia; order Terriglobales; family Acidobacteriaceae; genus Sulfotelmatobacter. The sequence goes on from JBEKWZ010000406.1 coordinate 2,356, forward strand.
CGTGCCTTGATGCCACGCCTGAAGTCGCGCCCCGATACGGAGTTTCATTCCAATCAGGACGGCCAAGGGACCCCCCGCAAGACAGCCGCCCCGACCTTACTGTAAAATCAATATCGACGGAAGAGAATCAAGACGCAGCTGCAGAGTCTTCCCGAGTGGATTTCCTGAGTTCCGGGTTTCAGAAACGTCCCATCCACAGCATCCGCGCTCGGAACTATGCGGATCGCGCTGCGCAAATTTTGATGCGAATATCGCAAAGATCAGGAGACATCCAACATGGCCATAGGCGCCAAGATCGCAAAGACCGCTGATCGCAAGAAGATCATGGACACCACCAAGAGCACCGATTGCCCGAAATGCGGCAAGACCACCCGCATTGTCAAGCGCGTCAAAGACCGCGAACGCGGCATCCCCGGCGGAGTCTACATCTCCTGCTCGGCGTGTGAGTTTTTCGAGAAGCTGTAAGAACCGGAAGACTAGGTCAAGTCCAGATTTGGTCGCGAGTAGATTTGCTCACGATCAGATTAGTCTCGGGCAGCTTTGAAAGGGCGCGGCTTCCAGCCGCGCCGTTCAGCGCCAATTGATAGCGGGCTTCAGCCCCCGAGCTCCGCTGATTCCTACTCCAGCGCCAGCGCGATCTTCAGCGCTTCATCCAACTCAGCGAGTTTGTTGGGCGAGAGTGATCCAACGAATTGCGTGAGTTCGGACTTCCGCACATTCGCCAGATTGTCACACATAATCCAGCTCTCGTGTTTCATGCCCTCGTCGGGACCGACGGCAACTTGAGTCACGAGAGCTTGCCCGCGACTGAAGATTGGTGCGCAGACAAGAGTGGAAAACCTCGTTTCAATCAGTGCCTGGCGGCTCACAATAACGAAGCTTCGATGCCGCTTAGGATCGTCGCCAGGTCGGTGGACGCGATAGATGTCACCCCGTTTCATGCACAACCTCGCTAATCTTCAGGGGCTTGATAACGAAGTACATCCTCGGCTTCGGCATTCAGTTCGTCCGCGTGGCGATTGATAAGTTCGATATCGCGCGCGTCCCGTTGCGCCCGCGCCCTCTGGCGCAGGTATTGCTGCAGTACGGTTTCGATGAAAGCCGACCGGGATTGCTTCGACCCGGCCAGGCGATCGATGCCCTTCAGCACCTCGGGCGAGAGTGTGACCGATGTCTTCTCTTTCATACTACTAACATACTACCATGAACACTACCGATGCGCTACCGGCAGAACCTTTGTAAATCTGGGGGAGGCGGCGCTGGGATCACGCCGAACTCACCCGGCCAGCCCGTGCATCCGTGGGCGTTGACGCTGCGACTGACGCTGCGTTCCATCTGGCGAGCTTTTGTCTTCGCTTGTTCCACTTGATTTGTTCCCAACTCTGCTTCGAGCGACTGCAGGTCGCGCGCGACGCGGCCATTCCCGGCATCGTTGCTCACCAGCATCCAGACGTAGGCCTCAAACTTGTCCTGCAAAACTCCCTGCCCGTCGCGCAGCAACTTCGCCAGTTGTTCTTGCGCCTGGGGCAGGCCCTGTTGTGCAGCCTTGCCCAACCATGCGGCGGCGTTAGGATAGTCCTGACGATCAAGCTTCACCTTGCCCAGCAGATACTCGCCAAAAGCGTCTCCATGGTCAGCCGCGCTCTGCAAGAAAGCGCTCGCGTCGTTGAGATCACGGCCCGGTACTGACCCGGCATAGATGATCCGGCCCGCCAGCCATTGCGCCAATGGGTCGTCCTGTTGCGCCGCCTTCTGGTACCAACCAAAAGCTTCTCGCGCATTGACGGGAGTGCCGCGTCCGGTTTCAAACAGATATCCCAGAACCACCTGCGCCGGCGCGAAGCCCAGTTCCGCAGAACGGTGGAAGTATTCCATCGCGTTTGAGTCGCTGCGGGTCACGCTGCTGCCCACCAGTGCATTCATTCCCTGATCAAACAGCTGGGGAGCGTTCAGGCCAGCCGTCTGCGCGTTGCCCGCATTGCTGCCGAGAGCAAAACCGATGGCGAAGATGGCCAGTGCGCGAACTCTCATTTTTAGACGAGCGCCAGTCAAGCGATAGACGAGCAACCGGGACAGCCGGACGAGACAATGGTGAGCGTGCTCGCGAAGCAAGTCAACGTCCCATCAGACTCTGGTCCGGAGGAATGACGGGAGTAACAACGGCTGTAATGGTTATAACGAGCAGTTAAGAGAGGAGAGAACTACCGTGAAATCTGCCCCAGAATCGCCCGCGCTTCCGCTGCCGGATCGGCTGCCTCCGTGATTGGACGCCCGACCACGATGTAGCTGGCTCCCGACGCGATCGCTTCGGCCGGGGTCACGACCCGCACTTGATCGCCGACCGCGCTGCCCGCCGGACGCACGCCCGGCGTCACGATCGTGAACGCATCCCCTAGCTCTGCCCGCAGCCTAGCAGCTTCGCGCGCCGAGGCGACCACGCCCTGGCATCCGTTCGCCAGCGCGATCGTAGCCAGCCTCACTACACTGTCCTCGACGGTGCCCCGAACGCCAATCTTCTCCAGGTC
>JBEKWZ010000407.1:0-4380 GCA_049512555.1 Candidatus Sulfotelmatobacter sp.
CTCGTAACCTTCCCGGCGATGTCATTCGCCGACGGTGCCAGTGACCGCACTCAGGTCGGCCACAACATCAGCATCGGGCCGGGCGAAGAAGTCAGCGACGCGACCTGCTTCGGCTGCAGCATCCGGGTGCGCGGACATGTGGCCGGCGATGTGACTGCTCTCGGCGGGAGCATCATCATCGAGGACCAGGGGCAGGTCGGCGGAGACACCACAGCGATTGGCGGCGGTATCCGCCTCGATAAGGGCGTGAGTGCGCATGGCGACGTGACCGCCATCGGCGGCCGGATTCGCCGCGATCCTGCCGCCACCGTCGGAGGCGACGTCAACAACATGGGCGGCCCGGGCTGGATCGCTCTGATCGTTCTGATCGCTCTGCTGCCATTCGTCGTCTTGGGGCTGTTTGTGGCGCTAATCGTGTGGTTGATTCGGCGGCTACTGCGGCCAGCCGCGCCGATTGTGGCACAACCGACGCACTGAGCTGCTCTTATCTATGCCCTCTGCTCTGTGCCCTACCAGCGGCGCGTGCCAAACGTCTTGCGCACACCCACGGTCACGTAGCGTCCCCAGGGCCCGTTGTTGCCCAGGTCGGCCGGGCCCAGGTTCTTATCGCGAGCACCCAGACGGTCGAACAGGAAATGCTGCGTGATGCGAAATTCGAATCCCTTGTTGAGATAGATCCCAACTCCCCAAGAGTGCTCAATCCCGATCGCGTCCGGCGACCAGGTGTAAAGGGTCTTGGGTAGAGTCTTACCGAACAGAAATGTGGGCGCACCGTACACCATGAATCTCCGCAGCGGCCCGCGCCCGAAGGGACGAACCTCCAGGATTCCCGACAACATATAGCGCGCGAACAGACTGCAGGGATCCTGGATTCCGCCATTGGCTGCAACGTCTCCGGAGCAGAGATTAGGGTCGATCTCGTTGTGCGGCGGCGCCAGGTCGAGTTGCGCCCATCCCCACAACATATCGTGCGGGAAGAACATCCGCTCGCCGGAATCGGCATCGTGTTCGCTGGCCTGCGAACTGCTGGCTTGCGCAGGGTTCTGCGGAGAGTTCAGAGACGATGTCACCTGCGCCCCCGCCAAGGAGATCAATACCGGAATTGCCAGGATCCACGCCCACCGTTTCATTTCGCCTCCGAAATTTAAGTCGATTTGTGAGTTCGATTTGTGACAAAGAGATGCCGAATCCCAGACTCGCTCGTCCTTCAGCCAGGCAGGACTCGACGAAAATCCGGTTGAGCAGAGCGCAATATTGTAGCGCACAAGCTACGTAGAATCAATAGCTTAGCGCGTGTCAAGTCGCGGCAAGAAGCTCGAAATCTGACGTGTTGTAATGACTCGTAAGCAATGCGCGTGCAATAAGTCTAGCAAGTTGCTAGATATTGCACGCTGGACTGAGCGAAATCGGGTCAATGCGTGTAATCGAGTATTTCGCCAACTGAGAGTGATCTCCTTGGAGTTCGACGGATCGCTCCGTTCATGACAAGGCTGCTAGCGTGACAGGCGTCGATTCACCGAAGCGGATCGCGGTTTGACAGTCCCGCTATATAAGACTAGGGTTGTAATTGAGGTGGTCACCACCTTCCCCTCATTTCAGGTTCTCTGAACTAAGTCAGCCCATCTGAAGCAGTCTTTCTTAGCAACTCCCAACCCTAGGAGGTTGCTTATGTTTGCACGCAATATTTCTATCCATCTGAAATCGAATACGCTCTCGGAGTACACGCGAGCATTTGAAAAAGATGTCCTGCCTTTGCTTCGCAAGCAGAATGGTTTTCTGGACGAAATCACTTTCGCCGGTCCCGGCGGAGTGGATGTAATGGCGATCAGTCTGTGGGACAACAAGAACGACGCGGACAATTACAACACCAATGCCTATCCGCAGGTGTTGAAGACGCTGGCCAGATTTATCGAGGGGACGCCCCAGGTGCACACCTATGACGTGGTCACCTCGACCCTCCAAAGGCACGAAGTCCTCGCAGCAGTGTAAGGACGCTTTGTTTGTTGGCTGGAGGAGGCGGAGCTACTTCCGCCTTCTCGTGCCACCAAACGACCTGCACTTGACCACCGAGGAGGGGAGCCATGCACTTAGCGCTGCAAAACGCAGAAACAATCAATCGCCTGGTAGAACAGGGCGAATTACTTCTAAAGAGTTTCCACGATGAGCACCAGAAAGACCCCCAGGGGGTGGAAACTGAGTTCGCGCGCGGCGAACTGGTAGGCTGGCGCTGCACCTTACACACCTTGTATCGAGATTGCGCCGAAGACATCGTTACCCGCGTTATCACCAGGACACGCTTGGCCATTCCCGACGGGGATGTCCCAAGCGGTGCTACTCATGAGGCCATCCTGCACGAAGTTGAGCGGCTCCGTGACGTCAGCGAGCGTCTCGCGATACTGGCGGGGCAACATCCGCATGGGTCATGGGCCACTGACGAGAATCCGGTCGCGGATCATCATTATTTCGGCTGAAAGATCTTGCAGCCACAGCCTTGCGCTTGGTTACGAATTCCCTCTTCACCTCTGAGTGTGGCTCCAGCGCATGTGCCGTTCCGGTGCTCTTGCCGGCGATGGCCGCACCCGCAATAGTCATTTGGGCACAAATGCTCAGGCTCGAAGACCTCCCCGAAATACATATGCACCGATTCCCACCCGCATTGAGAGCATTTCCAATGTACCCCCTCTTTAGTCAAGTCTTCATGCTTGTGTAGGTGTGCCATGCTAACAATTCTCCCACCCGAGGGCAGCCGCCTCCTGCGGCTTTTCAGTGCAGCTGTCGTAATATCCCATTTCGCTCATCGCATCGCATCTTAAGCTTTCTTGAGTGCTTTTTGCGGAGGCGGCGAAGGATGCCACTCCGGCTTACGCTTTGCCACTTGAGCTTCCTGCTCCGGCAGTTGGAACCAGATTGCCCAATCGCAAGCCCCTTCCAGAATTCATATTCCATGCCGGATTTATTCCATTCATAGTACGTTCATGTTAGTGCAAATCGGTCTAAACCCAGCCAAAACAGGGGTCTGCGGGTTTGGTGTGCGGATTGCACTATACGGAAGTACAGCAAACCAGGAACCCTATGCCTCAAGAGATTTCTGTCTCGTATCAGGCGATCAAAAGCAAGGTTTACCGGCTAATCGATTCCCTCGTGGTAGGTGAAAAGAGCGAGCCTGAAGTGCAGGAGTCGATCCGGCGCTGGTGGGCCCTGATTCACCCTGCCGACCGGCCCATCGCTCAGAAGTACCTGCTCATGGTGCTCGGCCGCTCCGCGTCTGCCTTGGACTGTATGGGAGACGCGTTCCTCTCCGTCAGCACCTGTGAGGTTCCCCGCCCACACGTCTCCGACACCCAGCTTCCCGGCAAACGCATGCGCTTGCTGGAGCGGATGGTCAAGGAAAGCTCCGTACGAACCGCGGTTTAATCCGGCTACCCCCTGCAAGGCACGGATTTTACATTTCCCCTGTTGCGTTTTGTATCGTCTAGCTCGTATCTTCAGTCTCATCCCTTAGGATCACCGCTCGATTGCAGATATCCGTCACACAGGAGTCAACAATGACCGCATCGTCTTCAACACGCTCCAATAAGCCGTGGAAACTCGGAATCTATCTTACTTTCGGAGTACTGCTGATTATGGCCACATCGCTTGTTGCCGGCTCGGGTGTCTACAGTTTCACGCTCAACTCCATCGACGGCAAGGCGGCGCCGCTGGCCGACTACAAGGGCAAAGTCGTCCTGCTGGTGAACGTAGCCAGTAAGTGCGGCTACACGCCGCAATACAGCGCGCTCGAAGCCACCTACGAAAAGTACAAAGACCAGGGATTCGTGATCCTCGGCTTCCCCGCCAACAATTTCGGCGCGCAGGAACCGGGCACCAACGAAGAAATCAAGACCTTCTGCACCCGCAAGTTCAACGTGACCTTCCCGATGTATTCGAAAATTTCGGTTAAGGGAGACGATCAGGCGCCGCTGTACGCCTATCTGACGAAAGAAACCGGGGCCGGCATCGCCGGCGAGATCAAGTGGAACTTCACCAAGTTTCTGGTGGATCGCGACGGCAAGGTGGTGCAGCGGTTTGAGCCAGCCGTGACACCGGATTCGCAGGAAGTGACTTCGGCAATTGAAAAGCAGCTGAAGTAGTGTTGGCTGGACGGCCGAAAGGTTTTGGTCGGTTGCGCCCATAAACTTGGGCGTTTTTAGGTCTTCGCGAATCCGGGCAAATGAAAGGTTCTCCATCTTGTGCCCGGGATGCCTACGGGTTGAGGTAGGGATCCTTCGCCATGCGGATGAACGCCGCTTCCGATTCGGGAGACGAGGTGATGCGCCAATCGGCTTCCTTGTTGATGTCGAACCATACAACGCATTTGATGAGCGGAAAACTGGCGCGGAG
>JBEKWZ010000408.1:0-4380 GCA_049512555.1 Candidatus Sulfotelmatobacter sp.
GGGATAGGTGGCGGCGATGGTGACGGGGCCGCCGTAGAGTTCGGCGCCGCTGGTGGCGTCGAGAGCGTGCAGACGCTGATAGTAATTTCCGGAAGTGTCTTTCGACATGGCGACGACGTAGATGACGGGATCGCCTTTCTTGGGGTGAGTGATGACGGGAGTGGCGGTGATTCCGATCTTCGGCGTGATCTGTGAACAGCCGTGATCGTCGGAGGGCGATTCACCGGGCAGAAGCGTGCTGGTCTGCCAGAGGCTGGAGCCGGCGGTGTCGGCGTCGTAGGCGAAGACGGTATCGTTCTCGGTGACGACGATGAGAAGATTGTGGACGACGCCGGATACAGTTACGGACGACACGTAGAGCGGTTCGGCGTCGACCAGGCCGTCGGCGGGGGCGATGAAGAGTTTGCCGAAAGTGGCGGAGTTCACGTTGGTGAGGGTGAGAGTGGTCTCAGCGTTGTCGAAGGCGGTGCGAGCGATGTTGTTGTGGTAGGTGAGGACGTCCTGGGATTGGGCTAGCGGGGTTAGAGCGAAGGCAACGGCGAACACGCAGAGCGCTGCTAGACTGCGAGTACGCAAGAAAGAAGAGAGGGGCTGGTGGAGCGGCATCGTGGAGACCTCCTGAAATCTGGCCAGAGGACGACGGGTGGGTGATTACAAGCGTACACGGAAAAGGGCGAAAAGGGGATGAGTTTTTGTGCAGGTAGGAATGTGGGTAGTGAAGTTGGCGGACTGGGGCCGGAGATATGACCGAGTTGGGTAAGTTGCTGATCGGGGTGGGGTTGGTGCTGGTGGTGGCGGGGGCTTTGGTGCTTTTGCTGGGACGAACGAACCTGCCTTTGGGACGGTTGCCGGGGGACTTTTTATACCGGGGGAAGAACACTACGTTTTATTTTCCGTTGGCGACGTCGGTGGTTGTGAGCGTGGTGATTTCGATTGTGTTGTATGCGGTGGGGAGATGGAGGAAGTAAGGAGCGTCTTCTTTCGCCGCTTCGCGGATGGTTCCAGCGTCCGAATGTTCAGCTGCGGCTTGCGCCGTGGGCTGCATTCTTTCGCCGCTTCGCGGCTGGAATCGTGGCGATGCAATATTCGCAGGTAGCTTCTCCCCGCATTGACTTCATCGTATTTGACTTCGGCGGGGTCAGCCGTTAAATTCTTGGGGCTGTTGTTTCTTGTTTTTTGTTCTTTGTCATGACGTTCGGAACGCGCGTCTTTGCCGCTCGGTGAAGACAGGGAAGCGGGTGAGAATCCCGCGCTGCCGCGCAACTGTAAGCGAGGAAACTTGTCCTCGGCCACTGGGAGAAATTCCGGGAAGGCCGCGGGCGTGAATGGATGGAAACGTCATCATCCTTACTCGCGAAGCCAGGAGACCGGCGCGATCCGTCTACTTCAACCTCTTTCGCGTGCAAAGGAGGATAGTATGCGCGTATTCGTTGGCGGGTTTCTTGTAGTTCTCGCTGTTTCTCTGGCTGCCGCAGCGGCCGATCTCAAAGTTAAGGTCATGGACTCGCAAGGAGCGGCGGTTGCGAGGGCAGAGGTGTCTCTGCTAGCCGCGCACGGCAAGGTTATCGCCGTGCAAATGAGTTCTGCAGAGGGAGTCGCAATTTTGAGGCGGCGTGACAAGGGCCCCTTCCAAATCAAAATCTTAGCCGCTGGCTTTGCTTCCTTGACGCTGGATGTTGGTGAACAAACTGAGATCTCTGTTGTTCTGTTACCGGCCATGATGTCGGAAATTGTGGTTGTAACAGCGACGCGCACTCCGGTTGCGGCGGAGGCTGCAGGGGCGGACGTGGACAGCCTCAGCGGAGCACAGCTGACGACCATGCAGCCGATTTCGGCCGACGATGCGGTGCAATTCCTGCCGGGTGCAGTGGTCGCCGACGCCGGGCAGCGGGGAGGATTGACCACTCTGTTCGTGCGGGGGGGCGAGTCTACGTACAACAAAGTCATTGTGGATGGAGTCGCACTGGAGAATCCCGGGCTCAGCTACGATTTCGGCACGCTGCCGCTTACCGAGGCGGATCGGATGGAATTCGTGCGCGGGGCGCAGAGCACCCTGTATGGATCGGACGCGATGACCAGCGTGGTGCAGGTTTGGACACGGACGGGCAGCACGCGAATTCCGGAGTTACGCTTCGGCGCCGACGGAGGGAATTTTGGAACGGCCAACGGCTTTGCCTCTGTGGCGGGGGTGCGGGGAAGGTACGACTACAACTTTTTTGGAAGTCAGTTCAATACCAGCGGACTGGGCGTGAATGACGCTTATTCCGATTCGCTGGAGGGCGCGAATACCGGCGTGGCCCTGACGGATCGAGTGGGGTTGCGAGTGCGGGTGCGGCATTCCAACAGCTATAGCGGCGTGCCGGGCGAGTGGAATTTCAACGGAGATCCGCTGCTGGCGCCCGATCCGAGCGAGTGGTCGCGGCTGAACAACTTGCTGGGCAGCGTGGAGCTGAGCGTGAATGCGCCCTCGGGATGGCAGCACCGGTTTACCGGCTTCGACTCTCTCTATCGGTACAACGACGTAAACCTGAACAGCAATTTTGCCAGCTACGACAGTTTTCCGGATAGTTATTTCAGCCACGACAACCGGGCTGGATTCGAGTATCAGGGCGATTACTCGGAGCGGGTGTGGGCGCACAGTACGTTTGGTTACCGCATCGAGAATGAAAACGGCTTTACCAGTGATATGGATTTTCCTCCGCCGGCCGCGGGGCAGCGGCTGGAGCAGGATGTATATCTCCAGCAGCAAGTCACGCTGGGACGACTGGTGGCCATTGCGGGCGGGCGTTTTATACACAACAGTGCGTTCGGGAATACGGGGGTGCCGCGGGTGGCTCTGACGTGGCAGGCGCTGCGCGGCGGGGATACTTTTTCGGGAACGCGGTTGCGGTTTTCTTATGCCACCGGATATATGGTGCCGGCGTTGTATGAGACTTTCGGAGAATTGGCCTACGGGTACGCTCCGAATCATGGACTGCTGCCGGTAAGAACTCGGGCGTTTGAGGCTGGATTCGAGCAGGCGTTCATGGGCGGACGATGGGCCTTCAATGCGACCTATTTCAACAATCTCTTCCACGATGAGATTGAAGCTCAACCAACACCAACAGGTGTTTATCAGTTCTTTAATCTCGAGGAGTCATTTGCGCAGGGAGCGGAGGCGGAACTGCGAGGAAAAATCAGGAGCCGATTGCTGTTGACTGCTGCCTATACATTTACCTCGGATCAGGTGTTGGCCAATTCTGTATGTACGACGGCGAATCCTTGCAGCAGTTTTCTTACTCCCGGATATCCGCTGATTCACCGGCCGAAACATTCGGCGACCGAGTTGTTGTCTTACCTGGGCAATCGTTGGGGCGGGAATTTGAGCGGGAGTTTTGTAGGGCGGCGGCCGGATTCCGATTTCGACGGCTTTGGCATTGATCACGCGGCGGGGTATGTGCGCGTAGATCTGGGGGGATGGTACGCGGTGCAGCGGCGGGTGACTGCGTATGTGAATGTGTCGAACGCGCTCGACCGGCGCTATAACGAAGTGGTGGGATATCCGGCGCTGCCGGTGAATTTTCGGGCGGGGCTGAGGGTTCGGATTGGCGGGGAGTAGGCAGGTTTCCGCTCGAGGGTGTTGAAAAACTCAATTTTTTGACCGGTTTTGCGAGGTCGAGTTTTTCAACACCGCGCCTTTTAACACCATCCTTTGGCGAACTGCAAGGAACGACTGCAAGCAACGAAGGTGATCCCAGACTACTTTCCTTCTAAAAGCTTCGGATGCTGGGATGCTGGTGCCCCGTGGCCATATCTCTTCCCACGCGCGCTTGAGCGCGAGGCGTATCCAAATATCTGGTCCGCTTTCCGATGTCATCTGAGACTAAGCCATCGGAAACTAAGATCCTCGCGCCGACTCCAAAAATAAATTTGCAGCTGCTGATCAGATCCGCGGCGTCTTTGCGCTGTAAAGAACAGTAGGGAAAGTAAAGCTGAAGACCCTGGGGCGAAGGCAGATGGCCACGGTTCAGGGGCGTGGAGTTTCCGGCTAACGGTGGTCGATGAGCGTAAGCCGGACTCCAAGCGTGGCGAGGAAAAACCGAATTCAACGATCAGGGAGGAAACGGACATGCCTGAGACATCTCGAGAAATTTTCAATGACATGCGGATAACCATTGACCATGTAATGCTGACCGACTGGGCTTCCTACATCAGCACGGTCACAGATGCCTACGACCAGGCCTATAGCAGGGTTCAGGATTTGCTTGAGGGCGTCAAAGCTGCGGTTACAGCGCGCGAGCAGGCTGAACAGGCGCTCATGGTTGGGGTTTTGTCGGTTGTTACCGGCGGGGTCGTGGGCGCCTTTGCCGATGGATTGGTTAAGCGCATGCCAGCCGTAGA
>JBEKWZ010000409.1:0-4378 GCA_049512555.1 Candidatus Sulfotelmatobacter sp.
CGAGGGTTATTACTCGCAGAACATGTTCGACGCCATGGAGCTCGACGACGCCGAATATCGTTTGAAGCCGATGAACTGTCCCGGCCATATTTTGATTTACAAGGATTCGCTGAAGTCGTATCGCGATCTTCCGGTGCGGCTCGGCGAGTTGGGCACAGTGTATCGGTATGAGCGTTCGGGTGTGATGCACGGATTGCTGCGGGTTCGCGGCTTTACGCAGGATGACTCGCACATCTTCTGTACGCCCGAGCAGGTTGAGGGCGAGATTACCGGTTGTCTCGAGTTTGCTCTCGATGTGTTGAAAGATTTTGGTTTCGACCAATTCCAGACTGAGCTTTCCACCTGGGATCCTAACGACCGCAAGAATTTTGTCGGCAGCGAAGAGCAATGGGTCCACGCCACCGAATCGCTGAAGAAGGTTCTGGAACGCCGGAAGATTGACTACAAGACCATTCCTGGCGAGGCGGCATTTTACGGGCCGAAGATCGACATCAAGCTGGTGGACGCGATTGGGCGGCTGTGGCAGCTTTCGACGGTGCAGGTTGACTTCAACCTGCCGCAACGCTTTGGCCTCGAATACGTGGCGGAAGATGGTTCGCGCAAACAGCCGGTAATGGTGCATCGCGCGCTGTTTGGATCGATCGAGCGATTTTTTGGCGTGCTGATCGAGCACTACGCGGGAGCGTTCCCGGTGTGGCTGTCGCCGGTGCAGGTGGCGATGATCCCCATCAGCGAGCGGCACGCGGAGTATGCGAACAAAGTCGCTGCGCAACTCAAGGAAGTTGGCGTCCGCGTGGTGGTCGATGCGCGCAACGAAAAGATGAATGCCAAGATTCGCGAGCACGCCATGCAGAAAGTGCCGTTCCTGCTCGTCGTCGGCGATAAAGAAGCCGAGGCGGGCAAGGTGAACGTGCGTTCGCGCGGGAAAGAAAAGACGGAAGACATGCTGGCGGCGGAGTTTGTGGAGAAGATCAGGAAGGTGATTGCGGAGAAGAGCGCCGGGGTGTAGCTGCCAAGTCCGACATGGAGCCCCGGACGCCCTCGTCCGGGAGTCAGCGCAACTGCTTATTGCTCGATGTCGATAATCCCCGCCGCCGCTGGGCGGACGAGGGCGTCCGCCCCTCCACGATACGCGCACCGACAGGGGTTGTAAGATGCCTTCATGCACTCACTGGCGGAGCGCGTGCTTACCCAGATTCGGCGGGACGAACTGCTGAGGGCCGGAGATCGTGTGGGCGTGGCCGTTTCGGGGGGGATTGATTCGGTGGCGCTGTTGCGGCTGTTGCTGGAGTTGCGGGGCGAGTTGGGGATTGTCCTTTCTGTTGTTCATTTCAACCACGGGCTGCGGGGGGCGGAATCGGACGCGGATCAGGAATTCGTGGCGAAGCTGGCGCGCGAGTTTGATTTGGAATTTCATGTCGATGGCGAGGACGTCGGCGCTCAGGCCGCCGAAGACCATGTGAGCATCGAGACAGCCGCGCGGGAATTGCGGTATGGATTTTTTCGGTATCTTTTGGGTGCTGAGCGGAATCCTTCGGGGGCTGAAGCCCCGGTTCATAGGGGAGACGAGAATCGCAGCGCTGAAAGCGCTGCGCCACCCAAAGGCGAGCCATCGCAGAGTGAGTCCAAAAACGAACCCCAGGGGCTAAAGCCCGATCCCGCGAAGACGCCTTTTCGCGGCCCTGAAGGGCCGCTCTTCCACGGCGGTGGCGAGCGCGGCTCCGCCGCAGCCCATCCGGACAAAGTCGATCGCGGCTCCGCCACGGCGTCTCCGAACCCGGCCCTTGTCCCTCGGAACTCCGCCATCTCTCTAAACAGAATTGCGACCGGGCATACGCTCGACGATCAAGCGGAGACTGTGCTCATGCGCATGATTCGCGGGGCCGGGTTGCGGGGGCTGGGCGGGATTCATCCGCGGATTCCGGTGGAGGACGACGACGGAGAGGCTTCCGGCGAAATCGTGCGGCCGCTGCTGGGCGTGCGCCGTCGCGAACTCGAGAACTATCTCAACGACATCGGACAGAGCTGGCGGGAAGACTCTACGAATACCGACGAGCATTTCACCCGCAATCGAATTCGCAAGCTGGTGGTTCCGTTGCTGGAGCGGGAGTTCAATCCTGCCGTCGCGGAGAATCTTGCGGAACTGGCGGAGATCGCGCGCGGTGAGGAAGACTATTGGGAGAACGAAGTTTCAGGCTGGCTTGGGACGACAGTGCAGTGGTCGCAGCCGGAGTGGGCTCGGGCGGCGTCCGTAGAAAAGAGTCTGGTGCAGATTGCCGGGCTCGGAGAATCCGGCAGTGCGGCAGTTTCCGCCGGGAGCGACGATCTCCGCATCAGGATCGACAATGCCGCATGGCTGGTCATGAACGCCTCGGTTCCGCGAATGTGGTTTTTGAGCGAGCCGGCGGCCGTGCAGCGCAGGCTGGTGAAGGCGATCGGAGAGAACGCCGGGATTCCGCTGGAGTTCAAACATGTGGAAGAAATCCTACGGGTCGCGGCGGAAGAAACATCCGGCAAGGAAGTGTCGCTGCCGCTGGGCTGGAGGCTGGTAGTCGAGCCGGAGGAGTTGGCCTTCATGACTCCGGATTTGCGAGAGCTGTCGCCGCAGCGCGACTACGAGTCCGATCTCTCTATCCCAGGAGAAGTTGTAGTCCACGAGGCCGGCTTCGTGATCGAAGTGCGGCGGATTCCCAGTGGAGACCAGGCGGCGTATAATCCAGATCACCTTCTGGACGAGGAATCCTTGCCCGGACCGTTAAGGGTAAGGAACTGGCGTCCCGGAGATCGATTCTGGCCGGCCCATACGAAGTCCCCCAAGAAGATCAAAGAATTGCTGCAGGATCGTCGCGTGGCCCAGCCGGAGCGCGGGCTCTGGCCGGTGATACTGAGCAGCGACGAGAAGGGCGATCAGATCGTGTGGGTGCGAGGGTTCCCGGTGCCCGCCAAACTGCGGGCGCAGCCGGGGCGAGCGGCGATCCTGATCGTAGAGAAATTGATCGTAGAGAAATCCCTCGCAGAAGTTCTTCGTTGAATCGGCCGTCGAAGTAGAATGAGCAGAGATGTGCCGGGAGGCGCACAAACTTCATGAACGGTCCGCGAGTCGAGCCCCTTCGCCCGGTCATTACAACGGATCAGATCCAGAAGCGAGTGAAGGAACTGGCCCGGCAAATTTCCGACGACTACAAGGGGCAGACCATCCAGATGCTGGCGGTGCTGGAGAACGCGTTCATGTTTCAGGCTGACCTGGCACGCGCGCTCGAGGTTCCGGTGGTTTGCCAGTTCATCAAGCCCAAGTACACGCGGCCCCCGAGCGGCTCGGCACACGAGGTAATGGAAATTTTTTTCAGCCACGAGCCCGACATTCGCGGGCAGCACATTCTGCTGGTGGAAGGGCTGGTGCATTCCGGCGTCACCAGCGAGTTTCTGATGAGCGACCTGCGATCGCGGGGAGCAGCCTCGGTGAAACTGGTGACGCTGCTCGACCGGCAGGCCGCGCGCCGCGTGCCCTTGCAGCCGGATTATTTCGGATTCCTGGTAGATGAAACTTTTCTGGTGGGTTACGGGTTGGGAGCGGTGGAGCAGACCAACCGGAATTTGCCCTACCTGGCGGCGGCAAATCCTAGAATCCCCGTGACTTAAGTCACAGCAGTACGAGCGGGTCTTTTTGGCGGGGAAAAGGTAGAATAGACGTTCAACGATTTGCCAAATCGAAAGTCGCGCTTCGGCATCTAATTAGCAGTAGGAGCCTCGGGGGTTGGTGTAGTTAGCCGACCGTTTCGAATTTAGGAGTCTTCTAGGTGAACTCAACTGTAAAGACCGTGCTGTTCTGGTTGCTGATTGGCGTTTCCGCGCTGCTGTTGTGGCAGGTGGTAAAGAGCGCGCGCGAAGGGCAGAAGGATGCCGAGTTAAAAACTTCCCAGTTCATGGGTGAGGTAGAACAGAACAACGTTCAGGAATTCACCGTCGATGGGATGGAAGTGCGCGGCAAACTGAAGAATGGTTCCGCGTTTCACACCACCGTCCCCCCAACGTACTTCACGCCTGAAATGTTCAAGAGCCTGGATAGCAAGGGCGTGAACTATGGCTTTCGCGACGCCAACGGCGGGAACTGGGCGTGGATGATTCAGGTGATTCCGATTGTGCTGATTGGCGCAGTCTGGATTTTCATGATCCGGCAGATGCAGACCGGCGGAAATAAAGCTTTGTCGTTCGGCAAGAGCCGGGCGCGGCTGCTCTCCATGCAGCAGAAAAAAGTCACGTTCAAAGACGTGGCCGGAGTGGAAGAGGCCAAAGAAGAACTGCGCGAGATTATTGAATTCCTGCGCGAGGCGCAGAAGTTCCAGAAGCTGGGTGGACGCATTCCGAAGGGCGTGCTGCT
>JBEKWZ010000410.1:0-4371 GCA_049512555.1 Candidatus Sulfotelmatobacter sp.
GCGCTTCGGCGACATTGATTTTAAAGCGGCCTCGCACGATGGCTATGACGTGGACTGGCCCATCACGCACGAGGAGATCAGTCCGTTTTACACGCGCGTGGAGAAGATGATTGGCGTGGCCAGCACGGTGCAGAACCGGCCGAGCAATCCCGATGGATCGTACTTGCCTCCATTCGAGTTCCGCTGCCTGGATTTTATTTTGCAGGCGGGATGCAACAAAGTTGGCGTGCCTTACTTGCCGGATCGGTGCGCGCAGCTCACGCAGGCGCACGAGGGGCATCCAGCGTGCCATTTCTGCGGAGAGTGCACGACGGGCTGCGACGTTGGAGCATTTTTTTCAACGCCATATTTTTTGCTGCCGAAGGCCGAGGCGACGAAGAATCTGGAATTGCGCACGAACGCGCTGGCGAAAAATGTTCTGGTGGATGAGAACGGGCACGCAGCCGGAGTGGCATACATCGACCGCAAGACCAGGCAAGAGGTCGAGGTATACGGGCGCGCGGTGGTGGTGGCGGCGTCGTGCATCGAGTCGGCGCGCATCATGCTGAATTCGAAGTCGCGGCACTGGCCGAACGGGATTGCAAACTCCAGCGGGCAGTTGGGGCGGAATCTTTGCGATCATCTTTATGGCGAGTCGGCGCGGGGATATCTGCCGCAGTTGGTCGGCCAGCCTAGTTTCCCGGATCACGTGGGCGACAGCACGATTGCGTGGATGCCGCGCTGGCAGAACCTGAACGATCCGCATGAGGAGAAATTCATTCGCGGTTATTCCGTCTATCCCGACGGCGGATGCGAGGAATTTCCGGGATTCGCCACGGAAATGGACGGCTTCGGCTCGTCGTTCAAGCGCGCGATCAAGCGGAAGTATCCTTCGCCGGTTAGTTTCGGGATTCAGGCTCCGTCGCTGCGCTCGGACACGAACTTTATGGATCTCGATCCGGAAGTTAAAGATCCGTATGGGATTCCGGTGGCTCGCATGCACTTCGAGTGGGACGAGAACGCGCTTAAGATGTGGGAGCACTCGAAGCAAGTTTGTGCCGATGTGCTGCGCGCGGCGGGCGGTGTGCTTGAAGGATCGGGCGAAGCTCCGGAGATTCCGGGCTTCAGCCTGCATGAAACGGGCACGTGCCGCATGGGAAATGATCCTAAGAATTTTGTGACCAACCGCTTTGGGCAGACACACGATGTGCCGAACTTGTACGTGTGCGACGCCAGCGTGTTTCTGAATTGCACGGACAAGACCACCACGATCAGCATTCTGGCGTTTTCGCTGCGCACCTCCGAACATCTGATCGAGAACTTCCGCCAGGGTGAACACAAGGCCGCGTGAACGACGAGCGAACCCCGGGTGTGGAAGCTTCGCCGCCCGGCGAAGCGAACTGGGGCCAGCTGCGCGAACTGGCGGCCCTCTTCCTGAAACTCGGCGTGATCAGCTTCGGCGGTCCAGCGGCGCACATCGCAATGATGGAGACCGAGGTCGTCGGCAAGCGGCAGTGGATGACGCGGCAACAGTTTCTTGACCTGCTGGGCGCGGCCAACCTGATCCCCGGCCCCACTTCCACTGAAACAGCAATCAGCGTGGGCTTTGTGCGCGCGGGCTGGCCGGGGCTGTGCGTGGCGGGAGCGAGTTTCATTCTGCCGGCGGCGCTGATTACTGGGGCGTTTGCGTGGACCTATGTGCGCTTCGGGGCGTTGACGCAGGCTGTATCTATTCTCGCCGGAGTTAAGGCCGCCGTGATCGCGGTGATCGCGATTGCGATTTGGCGGCTGGGAAAAACCGCGGTCAAGAGCGTGCCGCTAGCGGCGCTGGGCGGGCTGGCGCTGGGGGCGTTTTTCCTGGGGGTGAATCCGATCGCGATTCTGTTTGGCGGCGGGCTGCTGGGCATGCTGGCGAGCCGGGCTTCGAACCTTCGCGCAGCCGCGCCTCTGGTGCTCTCGTCCGCGTTTCCGCCGAGAATCTCTCATGCTGCGGGGGCGTCGGCGTTATGGTCGCGCTCGTTGGGGGTGGTCGCGGTGGCGTCGGCCGCGACCATTGTGGCGCCGCCATCCGTTTACAGGATCGGGCTGTTCTTCCTGAAGGTGGGCGCTGTGCTGTATGGCGGCGGATACGTGCTGCTGGCCTTTCTGGAGCAGGGATTGGTACAGCAACAGGGGTGGCTGACGCATCAGCAATTGCTGGATGCGGTGGCGATCGGCCAGTTCACGCCGGGGCCGGTGCTGTCGACTGCGACATTCATTGGATACATCCTAGGCGGGGTGCCGGGAGCGGCGGTGGCCACGGTAGCAATTTTTCTGCCGTCATTTTTCTATGTGGCATTGCTGGCGCCAGTGCTGTTTCGGCTGCGGCAGTCCGCGTGGATGGCGGCGTTTCTGGATTCGGTGAACGTTTGCGCCGTGGCCCTGATGAGCGGAGTCACGTTCCGGCTGGGGATGGATGCGTTGCGCGGCTGGCCGCTGCTGGGGATTGCCGTGCTCTCGCTGGGCGTGCTGCTGCGGTGGAAAGTGAGTCCGGCGTGGGTGGTGCTGGCGGGGGGAATCGCCGGGCTATTGTTGGCCACTTTGCGCTGAAAGTGCGACATCGTTCTCGATGGAGGTTGTTCGTTTTTTCTTCGCCTATCGTATGTTTTTGTGGTACATCTATTTGCATGCGAAAGGCCGTCAACCATCTCAAGAAATCGGACCCGATCCTATGCGCCATTATTGAGCGCGTGGGGCCATGCCGCATGGAGTTTGGAGAGCCGGAGTTTGCCGCCCTGGCGGAATCGATTGTTTATCAGCAACTGAACGGCAAGGCAGCGGCCACGATTTTCGAACGCTTCGCGGCGCTGGCGGGCGAACCGCTCACGCCGGAAGGTATTCTCAAGCTCAGCGATGAGCAACTGCGAGGCGTGGGGCTGTCGAAGCAGAAGTCGGCGTATCTGAAAGATCTGGCGGCGAAGACCGCGGCCGGTGCGCTCGATTTTGCGAGGCTGCCAGAGTTGTCGGATGACGAGGTGATCGAGCATCTGACGCAGGTGAAAGGCATCGGGGTGTGGACGGCGCATATGTTTCTGATGTTTTCGCTGCAGCGTCCGAATGTGCTGCCTACGGGCGATTATGGCGTGCAGATGGCCATCAAGAAACACTACAAGAAGCGCAAGCTACCTAAGCCGAAAGATATGGAGAAGATTGCGCGAGCGTGGGCACCATACCGGAGCGTGGCTTGCTGGTACATGTGGAGGAGTTTGGACATTAAGACCGTTTAGTTCACATGCAAAAGCTTCAACCACCGAGGGCACGGGGGATCACAGAGGAGAAAAACTATACTTCTTCTATCTTTCCCAATCTTTGCCGTCGACCATGCGTTTGATGCCGTCGCGGAGATGGGCTACGTGGAAATTGATCAGCAAACCTACGTTGCGGCCGCTCAGGCGGATGTAGGAAAGCAATTGCGCCTGGTGGACGGGATTAATGGCTTCGACGCTCTTGATTTCGATGATGACGAGGTCTTCGACGATCAGATCGATGCGATAGCCCAGATCGATGCACTCTCCGTCATAGATTACGGGGAGTCCTACCTGCCGCGCAACGGAGAGACCTTGTTTGCGAAGTTCGTGGGTCAGGCAGGCTTCGTAGGCGCTCTCGAGGAGGCCGGGGCCCAATTGCGAATGAACCTTCATCGCGGCTGTGATCACTGCGCCGGTCAGGCGGTTGATGCGCGGGGTGGCGATCACGGCGAGGCTGCCATGTCAACGTTCTCCTCGATCGTTTTAGCACCTGTGGAGCGAGTTTCTCTGTGACTCTTGAACATCGATTTTGGGGGCTGCTTGTGCAAAACCCTTAACCACAGAGGGCACGGGGGATCACAGAGGAAGAACCTGCTCTTTCTCTGGCTCTTGCTTGGCCTCTGTGAACCTCTGTGGCCTCTGTGGTTAAATGGTTGCGATGGCTGATCTCAAGATTCGCGTGTTGGTGGCGAAGCCGGGGCTCGATGGGCATGATCGCGGGGCGAAGGTGATTGCCCGCGCGTTGCGCGATGCGGGCATGGAAGTTATTTATACCGGTCTGCGACAGACGCCGGAGATGATTGTCACGGCGGCGCTGCAGGAAGATGTGCAGGTGATCGGGCTGTCGATTCTTTCTGGAGCGCACAACGCCATCGTGCCACGCGTGATGGACCTGCTGAAAAAAAATAAGATGGACGACGTGATCGTGGTGCTCGGAGGGATTATTCCGAACCAGGATATTGAGGGGATGAAGAAGATCGGCGTGGCCGCGATTTTCCAGCCGGGAACGGCGATGGACGACATCGTCCAGTTCATTCGCACTCACGTGAAGGGGCCGGGCGTGCCGGCAGCCGGCTGATGGCCGGAATCAACGCTTCTCACGCGC
>JBEKWZ010000411.1:0-4359 GCA_049512555.1 Candidatus Sulfotelmatobacter sp.
GATCCTTGATTAAACGAGAAGCCGAAGGTCACCAGCTGCCTCCCAAACTTCTCGTGCAGATATCCACCCATGGGACCGTATCCCGCTGTGCGCGCGACGTGTCCGTTGTGGGCCCACAACACAATCTTCGCGTCCGGTTTCTGGTCGGCAATCCATTCCACGTTCTCGGCCATACTCTGGTCGCGGCTCTTCTCGCCCGTCTGCAATTGCGCATACTGAAAAACCAGCCGCGCATTCTGAATGGCCCAGTCGACATCACGAGCCTTCAAGGACAGGAGCAGCACGGCGCGCTTGGCCCATAGTTCTTCGAGCACACGCGCGCAGCCCTGCGCCACCTGCTTCTTATCCACTTGATTCTCGGCGGAGCCCTGCGGCTGTGCCACGCTGCGCAGACTTTGTTTTCCCGTGTGCGCTACAGTGTTGTCGAGTGTGACGGCATATCCGCTGCCTCCGGTATAGAAGCCGCGCGGCGTTTCCGATTCAAAATCGAGATCGAAGTCTCCGCTCTCCGTGTAAGGTACGCCATCAATCTCCACCTGCAGCGAATCAAACCATGCGATTCCATTGCCCGGGTGAAGCACGCCAAAGTTGATATGAGTTGCATCCGCGGGAACGTCCACCGAAATCTCATACCGCGTCCAGGGAGTCGTACCCTTCGCACCTCGGTCGGCCATGTTGTCGAGCGATAACGGTTTTCCGTTGGCGCCGTCGTTCCGCCACCACAGCCCCGCGTAACCCTGCTCAACGCCCTGGGTGCGGATAAACCCGCTGTACTTAATGTGATGCCCGGCAGCCATCTTCACCGGAAAGGTGGCGGTGGCCACTCCAAATGCAGTCCCCCCAGTTTCGCCCTTCCGCAGACTTAAGACCTCAGAATAAGTTCGGTTCAAAGTGTCAAGATACGACGGATGGTGCTCCTTCACAAACGCCCGAACCAGGTCCATCGACACGTTCGGGGTCTGCATATCAAACCCCGTGAACTCGATTCGCCCCTTGCCCGAGCGATTGAACTCCCGCATCCATAGGATCATGTCCAGGACTTCTTCCGTATCCCATGTCCAGAAATACATTCCCTTCAAGAGCTGTTTCGGGTCACCATTGCCGTTCAAGACAAAATCGTTGACCCGATAGGCTTCGGGCATGTTGGCTTCGATGGAGAAAATCGTGAAACCCTTCTGGCTGGCAAGAAACTCAATGAGGCGGTGCTTGAGCTGAAAGAACTCGCGGGTTCCATGCGTGGCTTCGCCGAGGGCGACGATCCTAGCATCACCCACAACCTTCGCGAGCGGCTGCAGGTCGTCGAACCCATGGCCTGCCTCTACGGTCTGCAAGGGGATGGCGTGAGCACGAATCCAGTTTTCAGGCTCTGGCGCCCTGGCCCCCGCAGCCACGAGGAACGCCCACGGCAATAACCATCGAAGTCGAAGCATTCTTTATGCAGCAATGATGCTCGCTTCGCAGCGATCCGGCAAGCGCTTAGATCGAGCTGTCGTCATCGTCCTTGTCGCCGTGATCCAGGTCCTTGACCGGACTCAGCGTGCGCCCATCCTCCGCGTGATGAATCGCGATTCGGCCATTCACATTGTTCAGCTTGATGCGGGTCCCGCCCGAGCCCAGTTCTCCGCGCAGATCGTGCCCAACATATTGATGATGATTCACGTGCAGCCCGAAATCGTTGCTGATTCCACCGGAAACCGTGCTGGCTTCAAGCTCCGCCTTGGAGTCGGAAGGAATCGTCAACTCGACTGAGCCGTTCACCGAATTCAGCTCGACCGAATTTCCCGCCAGCTCGTCGAACCGCGCATCCAGCTTCCCGTTGATCGTCGACAATCGCGCGCGTCCGGCAAGATTGTGCGCTTCCAGCCGTCCGTTAATCAGGGAGGCGTTCACCTCTCCGCTCACTCCGGTCACATCCAGCGCCCCGTTGATCAGCTTGATTTCATCCAGTCGGACGGTCCGCGGCACAGTCAAGGTGTACTCAACCCCCGCTGGATTATTATGCGAGCCCCAATTCCAGGTGTGGTCGTGGTTGGGATACTTGGTTCGAATCGAGATCGTATCGGCTGTTACGTCAATTTCGATCTTCGCCTCATCCAGCCGCTCTTTCGTGTCAGCATATTTCACCGCATCCAGTTTCACATCGTTCCGGTCCCAACTGGAGATGTGGACGTCGCCGTTGATGTTGTCGAGTTCAATGCGGCCGTTAGCCGTGATGGCATAAGTCTGATGGAGTTCCTCGGTCAGCGCGCCGCGGTGGTCCGAAGCAATGCCCGGAGCAACGCCCGCAGCATGCGCACCCAGCGCAAGTGCCAGCAGCGCGCAAACGGTTCCCAGGATCGTTCCCAGCCAGGAGGCAGATTGGCGATGGCGGTTCATGATTCCCTCCGTTTCTCTGACGTTAGACGGCGCACGCGGCAATTGGTGAGACACCCAAGCCATAAAATCTCATCCCGCACTACTGGATACGAAAGTTACCGTCGTGATGTTCCCCCACCCCATAGCGGTGAAAGACAATCCCATCAAGAGTTTGACTGGGGTTGCTTTTGTCGTATCGCTACAAAAAGGCCGCATCACGGCGACCGCAGGGAATCACCCTGTCGGCCTTCGCGCTATTGCTTCTCCTTTTCGCAGCTCAGATCGCCGCCCAGACTCCGGATTCCGAAAAGCCCGTCCCAATTCTCACCGGCAGCATCGGCACATTCAGCTTCGTTACCGGCGGGCAGAATCTCATCGACACCCAGATCAACCCGATTCTCCTCCTGCCCTTGGGCGATCACTGGCTGATCGAGTCGCGCGCCGAATTCGAAGGCCAGTTCCAGCGCCCGCTTACTGGCGGACCTTATCAGGGCCCGGTCACCAAGCACGTCGACTACGCGCAGATCGACTACATCGCCAACCCCTACGTCACCGTCACCGCGGGTCGCTTCCTAACGCCCTTCGGAATCTTCAACGAGCGCCTGTATCCCGTCTGGATCCGATTTCTGCAGCCGGACCCGCTGATTCTTCCCATCAACACGACCGATAGCGACGGACTGATGCTGCGTGGCGGTTTTCCGGTCAACTCCAAAGCCAACATAAACTACGCGGTCTACGTGTCCGTCACCAGCATCGGCCTCAGCAGCGTGGACTCCGAGCGCCAGGTCGGCGGACGCGTGGGCTTCTTTTTTCCCGGCCCGCGACTCGAAGTCGGCGGCTCCTGGCAGCACACGCTACAGGACGAGCGCAAGAACGCCTTCGGTTTTCACATGGGTTGGCAGTCGTCAAAAGCGCCGTTAAGCGTGCGCTCAGAGCTCGCTCACTCGTTTGAAGGCAGCGGATACTGGCTCGAGAGCGCATACCGCCTCAGCCAGGCGCACTTCTGGCAGAAGCAAATGCGTCACACCGAACTGGTCGCTCGCATGCAGCAGTTCTATACCGGAGAAATCAGCCCCGACGGAGCTGCCGCACTCGGCCTGCCCAGCGCCAATACCCGCGAAGCCGATTTCGGCGTTAATTACTGGTTTCAAGACGGGCTGAAAGGCATTGTCAGTTACGGACGCCAATTCAGTTCGGCCGGAAACGCCAACCAGTGGAGCTTCGGCTTGGCCTACCGCTTCCTGGTTCCTCTGGGCCGAGTGGGGGCGCAACCATGAAGACGACTCTGACAACGACAACGACTCTCCAGACCAAGATTTCGCTGACGTTGCTGCTGTGTGCGTTGGCACTTGCATCCACATCTTCAGTTTTTGCCGGATCTCCTGGTGGGAAAAATCCTGCCACCGGCGCGGCGGTCGTACACATTACCGATCCCGACAGCATGCGAGTCGCGGGGGAACAGCGCTTTCGCGCCAACTGCGGCCGCTGTCACAACGCTCCCCAGAAATTTCCGCCGCGCATGATGTCGACCATTCTCCGCCACATGCGCGTCCGGGCGACCATCACCGACGAAGACCGGCGCTTGATCCTGTTCTACATGACCCAGTAACCAGCAAGATAACCTCATCCGCTCATGACAAAACTCTTGCAAGTTTGGCGTATCTTGGTGTGGAGCGCAATCGCCAGCGCTGCGCTCGTTGCGGCTCCTCGATCCATCGCACAAGGACCCAGCGCGCAAGCCCACCTGATCGAACTGACTGCTGACAGCGACAGTCGCTATAAGATCGCGGGGCAGCGCACTCCAGAGATCACGGTGAAAGCTGGCGAGCAAGTGCTCTTGCGGGTCACGGCGCACCGCGGCAAGTCGTGGAATCGCGACGGCTCGATTCACGGCTTTACTTTACTTCGCGCCAAGGACCGGACCAAGGTGGACGGATGGGACCTCCTCTTCAAGCCCGGGACGCAGGAGTTCACGCTTACGGCTCCCAGCGAGCCGGGTGAGTA
>JBEKWZ010000412.1:0-4357 GCA_049512555.1 Candidatus Sulfotelmatobacter sp.
CGTCGCCCGTGATTTTGTTTTTTGCGACCTCGCGGTCGAGATTTTTGCTCACGGTTTCCAGCGCGCGATCCAGAAACCGCTGCTCCACATCGCACAGCACTACGCTGAATCCGCCGCGCGCGAACACATGCGCGATCCCGTTGCCCATGGTGCCCGCGCCCACCACTCCCACTCGCTGAATGTTCATTGCGATTGCCTCGCGAAAACGTTCGAGTCTACCACCGCACGTTGGTCCCTGCTGCTCACGATGACAGTGCGCTTAAGTTCCTGTGACCGCAAGCATCCGCGGAAGCGGCGGCTATTTCTCTGTGATCTTCTTCATCTTCATCCGAAGCCGCCGTCCGATGATCTCGAATTTCCCGTCCAGCACCGCGTTGATCGCTTCTGTGTAAGCGATGTGTTCCTGCTCTAAGATGCGCGCCGCCAGGGTGTGCTCATCGTCCTGAGAGAGCACCGGGACCGTTTTCTGCACAATGATCGCCCCGTGATCCAGTTCCTCATCCACGAAATGCACGGTGCATCCGGAGACTTTCACCCCGTAAGCAAACGCCTGCTCCTGCGCCTCGAGGCCCGGAAACGCCGGCAGCAGTGAGGGATGAATATTCAGAATCCGGCGCGGAAACTGCTGCACAAACCACGGCGACAGCAGCCGCATGTAGCCCGCGAGACAGACCAGTTCCACTCCGAGCTGTTGCAAAGCCGCGACAACTTCGCGGTCATGCTCCTCGCGCGGCCTGCCCTTGGAAGGAATCACCAGCGCATTCAGCCTGCGCTCGCGGGCAGTCGCAATCCCGGGCGCGTCAGACCGGTTCGAAATCACCACGGCGATCCGCGCGTCAGGAATTCGCCCCGCATCAATGCTGTCGGCAATGGCGACGAAGTTGGAACCGCGTCCGGAGAGGAGGATGCCCAGGGAATGCATTGTTGATTGCTGATTTCTGATGGTTGATTGAAAAACGTTGATTGAAAAAACGTTGACTGAAAAGTGTTGACTGAAAAGTGCCGATTGAAAAAGCGACGTCGCAAGCATCAACGATCAGGTATCAGCAATGCCCTAGCTGTACGTCACCTTGCGCTCGCCCTTCACGATGCGGCCAATCGTGTAAGCTTTTTCGCCCACGCGCTCCAGCACCGACTGAGCTTTCTTGAATTTCGCCGACGGCACCACCAGCAGCATCCCCAGGCCCATGTTAAAGGTGCGCAGCATCTCGTCCTGCGGCACGTTTCCCAACTGCTGCAAGTGCTCAAAGATCGGCAGCACTGGCCACGTTCCCAACTCGATGACCGCGGCCGTACCCCGCGGCAACACTCGCGGCAGGTTCTCGGTAATGCCCCCGCCCGTGATGTGCGCCAGGGCCACAACGCACTGGCCGTCAATCAGCTTTCGCAGCGCCGGCCAGTAGCTCTTGTGCGTCCGCATCAGTTCGTTGCCGACTTTATTCTTGACCTCATTCACGTAAGTGTCGGCCGAATAATGCGCCACCTCGAACAGCAATTTCCGCGCCAGCGAATATCCGTTCGTATGCAGCCCGTTCGACGGCAGGCCCAGAATGATGTCGCCGATCTGCACATCTTTCCCGGTGATAATTTTTTCGCGCTCCACCACGCCCACAATGAAGCCCGCCAGATCATATTCTCCATCCGGATAAAAACCCGGCATTTCCGCAGTCTCGCCGCCAATCAGCGCGCAGCCATTGTGCTTGCAGGCATCGGCAATGCCTTCCACAACTTTTTCCGCAATCGACGGATCAAGCGTGCCCGTGGCCAGATAGTCCATAAAAAACAGCGGCGCCGCGCCCTGCACCGCAATGTCATTCACGCAATGGTTCACCAGGTCCGCGCCCACGGTGGAGTGCAAATCCATCTCAAACGCGATTTTCAGCTTGGTTCCCACGCCGTCGACGCTCGATACCAGCACCGGGTCGGTGTACTTCGTTTTGTCGACGGCAAACAGCCCGCCAAAGCCGCCAATCTCACTCAGCACGCCTCTCGTAAAAGTTTTGTGCGCCAGGTACTTGATGCGCTGCTTGGTGCGGTTGGCGCGGCTGATGTCCACACCGGCGTCGGCGTAGGTGATCGGCGTCGGGCT
Organism: Candidatus Sulfotelmatobacter sp.; assembly: GCA_049512555.1. Lineage (GTDB taxonomy): Bacteria > Acidobacteriota > Terriglobia > Terriglobales > Acidobacteriaceae > Sulfotelmatobacter. The sequence goes on from JBEKWZ010000412.1 coordinate 2,090, forward strand.
GGGGGTGGGAGTCTTGGCCACAGATTTCTTCCGTGCGTTTCGCAGTTCCGTGCGTGGGGTCGGTGCCGGATGCCGAAGTTATAAGCTAAGGCCGCTCATTGTAGCACGTTCAAAGGAGGACGCTGGAGGATGAGGAACCGGCAACGGGATTCGCGAACGAATTTTGAAGAAGCGTCAGGTACACTTCGCCAGCATTCCGCGGGCGCGCACGCCCGTTCGACAACGCGGGCCCGGACTAATGAGCGATGAAGTCCGAGAAAAAGTAGGCCAGAACTCCGAACAATGCCAGGCCGGAAATACCGTAGGCGGTCAAAACCCACGCTCCGCGGCCTTCATGCTGACGGATGGAACTGGTAGGAGTGGAGGACTGCTCGGCACTCACAGAAGAGACAACAGGGGCCCGATCTTCCATGCAAAAACCTCCGACGGAAAGATCGTGGCGCAAGTACGTTATGCGTCACGCCTGCCTCGCGTCCTGGCGAAGCAGGAATATCTGAGGGCGATTTTACCCCGGATTGGCGCCCTCGCGGCACAAAAATGTGACTGAGGTCACGGTATCCACATGCAAATAAATTGTCATAATATGACAATCATCATTTTGCGATCATGCCAATATGCGCCAAATTTGCGCCTCCTAGCTCATAAGGCCCTATTCCTCCCACGCCTTTCTCAACTCGCATTCCTCGCCCGCCGCGCGTACTCCGCCGCTACATGGGATAATGACTAAGTTCTCCTAAACATCTATGCGCAATCGTTGCCTTACGTTTCTTTTTTTCTGCCTGCTGGCGGCCGCCGCAAGTTCTCAGCAACCCAGCCCAACGTCGTCGAGCAGCGCTCCTCCATCCAAGAGCTCAAGCACGCCCGCTCAATCGCCCAAGGCCGGCACCACGCCAGCCGCCGCTGCAGAAAAAGCCGCCGACTCGGTCAAGATCGAGGCCAAGACTCCCGACTACGCGCAGGAGTCCTTCGTCATCGAGCAAATGCACTCGCACTACCGCTTTGAGGCCGACGGCACCGGCCGCAAAGAAATCACCGCCCGCATTCGCGTGCAAAGCGAAGCCGGAGTGCAGCAGTGGGGACAACTGCAGGAGGGTTACAACTCCGCCAACGAACGCGTCGAAATTCCCTACGTGCGCGTGCTCAAAGAAGACGGCACCGTGGTCAAGGCCGGTGACGATGCGGTGCAGGACCTGAGCGCTCCCATCGAGCGCGAGGCTCCCGTTTACACCGACTACCGCCAGAAGCACATCACGGTCCCCGGCCTGCGTCCCGGCGAAGTGCTCGAGTATGACATGGTCACGGTAATCCACACGCCGCTGGCCGCCGGACAGTTCTGGACAGAGTACGAATTCGACAAGACCAACATCGATCTCGACGAGACCCTCGACGTCGACGTCCCCGCAGGCCGCTCCCTGAAATTGAAATGCAAGCCGGGGATGGATCCCACCATCACCGAAGCCAACGGCCGCCGTGTGTATCACTGGTCGACTTCGCACCTCGCGCGCGAAGACGATTCCAAGGATAAAGACAAAGACAAGAAGAAAAAGAAACACCGTCCCGACGACGATCGCCCCGATGTGCAAATGACGACTTTCGAATCCTGGGAGCAGATCGGCCGCTGGTACGCCGACCTCGAAAAAGACCGCCGCGCTCCCACGCCCGAAGTTCGCGCCAAAGCGCAGGAACTCACCAAGGGCCTGAACACCGATCTCGATAAGACCGAAGCTCTGTACGATTACGTTGCGAAAAACTTCCGCTATGTAAGCCTGTCTCTCGGAGTCGGCCGCTACCAGCCGCACGCCGCTTCCGACGTGCTGCACGACCAGTACGGCGACTGCAAAGACAAGCACACCCTGCTGGCGTCGTTGCTCGAGGCGGAAGGTCTGCACGCCGATTCGGTCCTCATCAATTCCAGCCGCAAGCTCGATCCGGACGTTCCTTCACCCTCGCAGTTTGACCACGTCATCACCATGCTGCCCATGGGTACAGGGGACAAAAAGGAAGAAGTCTGGATGGATACGACCGCCGAGGTCGGCCCCTTCCGCCTGCTGGCCTACCAACTGCGCAAGAAACAGGCGCTCGTGATTCCTCCGGTCAATCCGCCGTCGACCATCGCGCCGCATCTGGAAGAGACGCCCGCCGACACGCCCATGCCCGATTCCGAAGTCTCGCAGATCGATGGCAAAATCAATGACATCGGCAAGCTCGAAGCCCATGTGCACTACGAGTTTCGCGGCGACGAAGAGCTCATGTTGCGATCAGTGTTTC
>JBEKWZ010000413.1:0-4349 GCA_049512555.1 Candidatus Sulfotelmatobacter sp.
GCAAACTCCAGCGCAGATGTAATCGGTCATATGCTTCGCGGCCAGGAAGCATAGAGGATGCCGCGCAATGAGCCTGTCGCGCATTAACTACATTGAAATCTTGGGTCCTATAGCGTCCTATCGGCGTGAACTGCACCCTTTCGATCTGTGGGCAATTGGTGAATTCACACAAGAGAATATCTCAAGCTGGCTGAAGAGAGGCCATTGCCTTGATGGCTGGGTTGGCATTTACGGGTGTGAAGATTTTCATGCAGTTTGTGGCGACATAGACATTCCGTGGGCTACGGAGAATCGAGATTAAAGCTGTAATGCCCAGCTGCACCAATTTCTGGCGAAACCTGGCCTGTGCGGTTTTGCTGCTCGTGGTCGGCGTATCGCTGGCCGCGAACTGGCTCGCTCCAGCGGGCTACGCCCGGCAGTATCGCGAAGCAACCGACGCAGCCCCGTCCCAGCAACACTGGCTCGGCACCGATGAGATTGGCCGCGACCGGTTTGCCCGCGTGCTCTACGGAACGCGAATTTCGCTGCTCCTGGCCCCAGCCGCGGCGCTGCTCTCGACTCTGATGGCCGCATTAGTCGGAGGGCTTGCTGGATATCTCGGTGGCCCATGGGCGCGAGCGGCCATGGCAGTGACCGATTTATTTCTTTCGCTCCCGTGGCTGTTTCTGCTGATCACGGTTCGCGCGCTGCTGCCCCTGAACGTTTCGCCTTTGGTCTCAGTACTCGTGACGTTTCTGATGTTGGGACTTTTGGGTTGGACCAGCGCCGCGCGGGTGTTGTGCTCGACCGCCGGTTCGTTGCGCGAGTCGGATTTTGTGAGACAGGCGCGAGCCTCCGGCGTCCGCGGCGCGCGCCTGTTCTGGATTCACGTGCTGCCCAATCTGAAGCCGGTGCTGTTGGCGCAGTTCTGGATTTCGATTCCGGTCTTCATTTTGAGCGAGGCGAATCTTGGCATTCTCGGCTTGGGCGTGGCCGAGCCCATGCCGTCCTGGGGCAGTCTGCTGCGGGAACTCGAGGGGCTGATATCGGTCGGCGAAGCCCCCTGGAAATTCGTCCCCCTGATCTTGCTGGTGGTGGTGGTGACATCGTTTCAACTCATGCTTTCGAAACAGGAACAGGCCGCCGCATAAGGGCGTACCGAAAAGGTTGGCAGTAATGGCGATAGAAATAACACGCAGCAAAGCGATCTTGGCCGCGACGCTCGCAGCGGCGGCGTGCCTTGGCATTCTGACAGGCTCAGCCTCAGCCCAAGGCGAGTTGCGCTTTTGCCTGCGTTCGGAACCGAAGACGTTTGATCCCTTGAAAGTCGAAGACGACGCCTCGGCTGCCGTCCGCTACCTGACCGGAGGCGTGCTGCTCCGCGTGAACCGCCAAACTCAAGCTCTGGAGCCCGAACTGGCGCAGTCTTGGAAAGTTTCAAAAGACGGCCGGCAGATCACGTTCCAGCTGCGCAATGGAGTCTCGTTCTCCGATGGCACGCCATTTTCCGCAGCCGACGTCGCCTACACCGTGCAGCAATTAATGGACCCCGCGCTGCATTCCCCGACCGGAGACGCGTTCCGTTCGGGCCCGGGTAATGTGGAAACAAAAATCATTTCCGCCACGCAGATTTCAATCGCGTTTCCCGCGCCCGTCGCCGGCCTCGACCGCCAGTTCGATCAGGTGGCAATTCTCTCCGCGCACTCCGGCAAAAAGGAAATGGCAGTCCTCGGTCCCTTCATGGTGGAGGACTACAAGCCCGGGGCAACCGTGCTGCTGAAACGCAATCCGAATTACTGGAAGACCGATGCCCAGGGCCGCAAACTTCCCTATCTCGATTCCATCCGCCTCGACATTCAGCCCAACCGCGATGTCGAAATGCTGCGCTTCAAGCGTTCGGAAATCGACCTGATCAATTCGCTCGACAGCGAGTACTTCGACAAACTTGCATCCACTTCTCCCCAACTCGTGCACGATGCTGGCCCGTCGCTCGACAGCGAGCAGATGTGGTTCAACGAAGTGGCAAAGTCTCCACTGCCCGGGTACAAGAAAACCTGGTTCCGCTCGCCGAATTTCCGCCGCGCGATTTCTCAGGCCATCAATCGTGACGACCTGGCCCGCGTCGTTTTTCGCGGCCACGCCCAGGCCGCCATCGGTCCGGTATCGCCCGCCAACAAGTTCTGGTTCAACGCCCGCCTCAAGCCTGAAACCTATTCGCCCGACGCCGCCCTGAAAGCCCTGCAGGGCGAGGGTTTCCGCATGGAGAACGGCACGCTCAAAGACAAAGACGGAAATGAGGTCATCTTTTCCGTCATCACCAACTCCGGCAACAAATATCGCGAGCGCATGGCGACCATGATTCAGGAAGACCTGCAAAAAGTCGGCATCCACGTGAACGTCGTCACCCTCGACTTCCCTTCCCTGATCGAACGCATGACGCAGACTTTCGACTATGAAGCCATCCTGCTCGGACTCACCAACGTGGGCCTCGATCCCAGCGAGCAGATGAACGTGTGGCTCAGTTCGTCCGAAAACCACCAATGGAATCCCTCCGAGAAATCTCCGGAAACCCCGTGGGAAGCCGAAATCGATCGCCTGATGCGGGCGCAGGCCTCCTCGGCGGACGCCCAGAAACGCAAAGAAAGTTTCGACCGCGTGCAGGAAATTGCCGTCGAGCAAGCCCCGTTTATTTATCTGGTAAATCGCAATGCACTGTCGGCGGTCGCAGCCAACGTGCAGGGGGCAAGCCCGGTGATTCTGGTGCCGCAGACCTACTGGAACGTCGAGCGCCTCGCGGTCAAGTAGGCGCTGCCACGGATGTGCACAGATTCACGCAGATCATAAAAAGATGAGCCTCAAGAGATGAACCATCGCATCCAACCCGACGTTCTTCTCGCCGCGCACCTTTCCGTGCGCTACGGCGAAAAGCCCGCCGTGTTGCGGGACGTGGAGTTCGAGATCCGCCGCGGCGAAATCCTCGGACTGGTGGGCCAAAGCGGCTCGGGCAAGAGCACGATGGCCATGTCGATTCTGGGCCTGCTCGATCGCAAGCGCGCGAAAATTGAAGGCACGATCAAGTTCGACGACCTCGATCTGCTGACTCTTCGCGAGCGTGACCTGCGCAGCCTGCGTGGAAGAAAAATTGCCCTCGTGTTGCAGAGCCCGCTCTCATCCCTGAACCCGGCCCTGAAGATTCGCACTCAGTTACGAGAAGCCTGGCGAGCCCATGCCTCCGGCCCGGCTGCGGTTTGTGACAGCGCCATCCGCGCCGCGCTACAAAGCGTGAGTTTGCCGTCCAGCGAAGAATTCCTGCACAAGCATCCGTCGCAAATGAGCGTCGGCCAGGCCCAGCGTGTGCTGATTGCGATGGCCGTAATGCACCGTCCCGCGCTGCTGATTGCCGACGAGGCGACCAGCGCCCTCGACGTGATTACCCAGTCTGAGATTCTCACGCTGTTTCGCGAATTAAATCGCACCTCCGGAATGGCCATTCTCTACATCTCGCACGATCTCGCCTCGGTCGCCGGAATCTGCGACCGCATCGCCATCCTGCACGAAGGCCAGATCGTGGAAGCCGGGACCACCGAACAGGTCTTGCTCACTCCCCGCCACGAATACACGCGGCGCCTGATGGCCGCCATGCCGAAAATGCCGCAGCGGCCAGCCGCCGCCAAAGCAGCCGCTGTCTAGACTCATGATTCTTCTCGACTCGAATCGCCTCACGCCCGCCAAACGTTGGTACCCACGTTCCGCCAAACCGAGGTCACGGGCGCCAAATCTCTGCCCGGGACAGCCTGTCCCGTGCCCGCCGAGACAGGACAGAGTGTCCCACCCAGGCCGGTCGAGACTCATTAATCTCATGCAGAAACAACAACTTACGGGCACTCCGATGGTAGTCCCCTTGCAACAGCATGGGTGGGCAGAAGTTTGAAGTTTGATCTGTCCATGATGGAAAGGGTGAGACTCAATGGTGCGCACACAAAAATCACAGAAACCTGCGGGGCGCGGCGAACGCCACAGCGCCGCCTGGGGCAAGCGGCTGAGCATAGCGCTGCTCCTGGCGACCGGCATGGCGTTCGCACAGAGCGGCGAGAATAGCCGCATCGCTCCCGAACTCTCCGGCTTTCTCGCCAAAGCCCAGCAGGGATCTGCGCACAGCCAAACCGTCCGGGTCATCGTGCAATACAACGAAGTCCCGACGGCGGCGCATTATGCCACGATGCAACAAAGGGGAGGAATCCTGAAATCGAAGCTGCACATGATCAAAGGTGCGGCATTCACCATTCCGGTCAGCGCGCTCGCTTCTCTGGCCCATGACCCCGAAGTTGCCCAAGTGAGTCTCGATCACCCCGTTAAAGGATTGGACGACT
>JBEKWZ010000414.1:0-4348 GCA_049512555.1 Candidatus Sulfotelmatobacter sp.
AACCCGGCCTCGGGACCCGAGGCATCCGGGACTCCCGCAAAGCTGTACAGAACAGTCTCACTGCCACTCGGCGTGACCTTAAAAACAGTTCCCATGCCCTGCGTGCCGCCAGAAAAGGTCGTGCCGTAGAGATTCCCCACCGAGTCTCGAAGCAGACGCGCTATCGGCATTTGGCCATCCGTTGTTTCGGAACCGAAGCTATGCAGTACGGTTTCGGCGCCATTGTTACTGAGCACGAACACGGTTCCACAGCCTTGGGCATTCCCGTTGTTATCTTGGCACGATCCGGGGCCGCCATATTGCGTGGTGCCGTAAAGATTTCCAGCCGCATCGCGGACCAGACCCGCCTGAGGATTAGCTCCGTCCGCTGGGTACCCGCTGAAGCTATATAAAACGGTCTCTACGCCAGTCTTGGACACTTCAAAAATTGTCCCGAAGCCGTACAGTCCGCCGTAGGCAGTGGTGCCGTAGAGGTTACCGTCGCTGTCCTTGATGAGTCCGGCGAGCGGAACATATCCGTCCGGCGGGCCCGAGAAACTATGCAGCGTGGTTTTATTGCCTTTGAGGTCAACTTTGAACACAGTCCCCGCAGGCGAATCGGCGCCGCCGTTGGCAGTAGTGCCATAGAAGCTACCCTCGATCCGAACCACCCCGCCGATGGGGAGAGCTCCATCAGGCGCACCATTGAAGTTGTGGAGCGTCCCGAGAATCTGCGCCTGAAGGGATGCGGTCGCTAGCATCGCGACCCCGAGCACTGCACAACTTAACCATTTGCTTGCCATCTCAGTAGTTCTCCTTAGCGGAATGGATTGAACGCATACAACGCAACCCAAAGTCCAAACGTGACTACGATGCAAATGCTCAGTCCCAGCGTTGGTAGGAAATCACGGTCGAGTACAACAAGAGGGAACGCTGCAGCAGGCTGCCGAAAAACATTTCGACTGGTCGACATGGTATGTCGCCGCGAAAGAAGTTAGAACCTGTGTCGGCGGGTCGGATGAGAGCGTGGTAGCGCCTCTTTTCGACATAGTGCAGACAAAACTGGTCTGGTGCTGGGAATTGGGCGCTTGTGAAACCGCTACAGCGGCGACAGCTCATCTTCTTTTCCTTCATCCTTCCTTTCTTGACCAAACCTCTTCTCCAGAAACTGCTGCGCCAAATCCTTGCCGCCTGTGCCGAATGCGATGGCTAGACCAAGCATCATGGCACCAAAAGCGACTCCGAAAGCCACCAGCACGGTCTGTTCTGCTACTCCCACCTCCTCAAAGGCCATCGACAACACAAAAATAATGACGATGGTGCGAACCGAAACACTCAGCAGGCGCGGCGAGGGAAAGTTGGCATTCACCGCGGCTAACAGCGCGGCGCGCGACAAAAAAGTAGCGCCGAGCAGGCCGAAAAACATGATCAATAGCGCTGCAAATAGCCGAGGCAGGAAAAGGAAAAACTTGGCGATTTGCTCCTGCAGCCCGACAATCCCCAGGGCTTGCACACCCAGCAGAATGAAACCCAGCCAGGCTACCCAAAACACAAATCGGCATAGCAGATCCGTCGCCGAAGGCAACGCGGCCTTGGTGAGCAGTTGAGACGCGCCCGCGTTTTCAGAGAGCTTGTCGAACTTGATGAGTCTCAGGATGCTCCGCAAAATCACCTTTGCGAGGTATGCCACCACCCATCCCACCAATGCCATGATCACCACCACGATGATCCGCGGAAGGATGTGCGCGAAGCCCTTGGCCAGCTCCTGCATCGCCTGCGTTAATTCGCTGACAATCATTTCCCACATTGTGACCTCACTCTCTACCGTTCCAGATCTTCAGCAGATACGGCTTCATTCGTTCGAATTCCAGACACAGCGCCTCAACATTGTTTTCCACATTGGCGGCTGTACCGTTGCGGTTCTCCATCAGGAAGGTAAACGCTCTGCCCCGAAAAAGCGGCGCCAGCGCCTGGATGATGTGATCCCGGCTGATCACCGACTTGTGATACGCCGCCGCAAACTCGTAAACCGTCTTCACCCACAATTCCCCCGAATAAGAAAAGCTGGCTTCGTCCTGAGCATCGATTCGCTGCAACTCTGCCAGCGTCGGCGCGGAAAGAATTGACTGAAATACAGATGCCAACTCCGCGACTCCGGCCGAGAACATCTCCCGCAACCTTTTTCGGTTGACTCGCAATGGTTCCAGGCTGAATTCCTGCTCTGCGCCGGTCGTGGGGATTGGCTGGGAGCCAGTCTTGCCGCTCCACACCGAGAAGTTCGGCTCCAGCGAAGAGAACAACGCTCCAACGGTTTGTCGCATCGCTGGAACCAGATCGGCGGAATGCCTTTCCACATGCTTCTTGGTCCCCAGAAAGGTTTGGCCGATGCGATAGTCTCCGGCAATCGCAGCCAGCGTGAGCTGGATTTCCGAACCGGCCCGAGCCGTTTCTTCGTTCCACGAGTTCTGCGCCAGAAACTGGCTCCCGATGCGGCCGGAGAATGCAAACTCCAATGCGTAGGGCTCGCGAATTCTCAGCCCATACAGCGCCCGGGTCATGGGATAGAGCAGATTCGTTAAGAGGATTCCATCAAACCTGTGTCTGCGATACGTCGGCAACACAAGATCAAATGTTTCTGCGTAAACCGGCCGCAGGAGAGCTGGGAGCCAATCCGTGGTGATTTGAGTGGATTCGGGTGGAATTACCGCACAGGCCTTGGCACGCAACAATTCGGCCGCGGCCAATATCGTTCGCAGCGCCGTCCCGTTGGCCGGGCTGCTGGCATACTCTGTGCTGATCGCGCGCAGTGTGCGCAGGGCGTACAGCTTGGAACTACTCTGCGCGTCGCCGATCGCCGCATTTACCACCAATTGCCGCGTGCCATCCCGCGACCCCCCGTCGGCGTTGATGATGGCTGCTCTTTCCCGCGGAAAGAATTTCAGAATTCCCGCCTGAATCGTCTCCACAATCGGCCCCACAGTTTTGGCATTGTTGTGGCTTGGCACTCCTACCAGGATGTCCACTTCACCGACGCTGATGAGCTGCCCGAGAAAATCGTCGGTGAGAAAACTCTCCTGCGCCAATCTGGCCTCCGTCCTCTCGTAGCGTCGTTTCGCCGCCGGCTATCGCTTCAGATTCTTCGCAACCGAAACCAGTAAAACTGATAAGGGCCCAGGGTCAGCATGTACGGCAGTTCGCCCACTCGCGGAAAAATGTTCCTGCCAAACATTTCGATCAGGATGTTTCCTTTATAACGCCGCAAATCCAGTTCCACAGCCTGCGCCGCGTTCGAAAGATTGTTGACCACCAGGATCTTCTCATCGCCCAACTCTCGTACGTAGGCCAGTATTCTCTGATTTCCTGGATACAAAAACTCAATCGATCCGCTGCCGAACGCCCCTGTCGTTTTGCGAACCGCGATCAGGCGCCCCATCCAGTTGAGCAGTGAGTGTTGGGTGCGTTTTTGTGACAATACGTTAACTGCTGGAGATCCATAAACCGGATCCTGAATCAACGGCGAGTACAGTTTTTCTGGATCGGCAGCGGAGAACCCTCCATTCCAGCCTCCGCTCCACTGCATCGGAGTCCTCACTCCATTGCGGTCGCCCAAATTAATGTTGTCACCCATTCCGATTTCGTCGCCGTAATAAATGCTTGGAGTTCCGGGCAGCGACATCAGCATTCCGTTCATCAACTCGATTCGCCTTCGGTCGTTGTCCAGCAGAGGAGCCAGTCGCCGCCGAATTCCCAGGTTCAGCCGCATCGCCTTGTCCTGGGCGTAGCTGTCGTTCATGTAGTCCCGCTCTACGTCGTTCACCATTTCCAGCGTGAGTTCGTCGTGATTGCGCAGGAACAGGCACCATTGACAGGAAGCCGGAATCTCCGGGGTTTGCCGCAGGATCTCAGTGATCGGCTTGCGGTCTTCCAGTTTCACCCCCATAAACATCCTTGGCATCAGCGGGAAATGAAACGCCATGTGGAATTCATCCCCATCACCGAAATACGGCCGAAGATCCGCAGGCCATTGATTGGCTTCCGCCAGAAGCATCTTGCCGGGAAACTGTTCATCGAGTTTGCGGCGCAACTCTTTTAGGATGGCGTGCGTCTCCGGCAAATTCTCACAATTCGTGCCCTCGCGTTCCACCAGGTACGGCACGGCATCCAACCGGAAGCCGTCTACCCCCAGTTCCAGCCAGAACTTCATGACATTCCACATCTCTTCCCGGACAGCCGGATGGTCATAATTCAGGTCGGGCTGGTGGCTGAAAAAACGATGCCAATAATAAGATTTCGAAACTGTGTCCCACGCCCAATTCGACATCTCGGTGTCGAGAAAAATAATTCGAGCGTCGGCATACCCGGTGTCGCT
>JBEKWZ010000415.1:0-4347 GCA_049512555.1 Candidatus Sulfotelmatobacter sp.
CCCGCGTGGCAATTCCAAAACCGTGATCAGCGCGGCCTATGGAATTTTCTACGAGCCGTTCTATACGGGCGAGGGCGGACCGCTGCAGGATCCAGTCAGCGCCCCTCCCTACCTCAAAACTCTGCAGCTGAGCTTTCCCATCAACTCGTTTGCCGATCCGTTTTATGCGCCGGATCCTTTCGGAGTGCCTTTCCCCGAGCCCATGACGCTGTTGGTGGCAGCGCGCAATCTGCATCTGCCCTACGCGCAAGATTGGAATCTGAACATTCAACGGTCTTTTGGCCAAGACTGGCTCTTTCAGGTCGGCTACGTAGGCACCACCGGCGTGAGGCTGCCGCGATTTATCGAAGGGAATCCACCGGCATTCATCCCGGGCGCCGACACTACTAGCTCTGGCTGTTCAGTCGCGAATCCGTGTCCCATTTCCAACGAAAACAATGTGAACCAGCGACGTCTCTATTCCGGATGCACCTTGGCGAGCCCGGACAATTGCATTTACGGTTCTGTCGGTGAAATTGCGAGTGTCTCCAGCTCCAGCTACAACGCTTTGGAAGCCAGCCTGCGCAAACGCTTCAATCATGGGCTCTCGTTCCTTGCCTCCTACACGTGGGCGCATTCCATTGATGATGTTTCTTCTTTCAACATTACCGGCTCCGCCTCGCAACCCGTTGCCGGAGAAAATGACCTGGCGCAGAATCCGTTTGATCTCGCGGCTGAGCGTGGCCGGTCTATGTTCGATTCGCGTCATCGTTTTGTTCTGAGTTATCAATGGAGCCTTCCTTTCTTGCAGCATTCAAGCACCTGGTATGGTCACGTTTTCGGCGACTGGCAGCTGAACGGAATTGTTACTGCGATGAGTGGCGGGCCCTTCACGGTATTCGACTCCAACGACGTTTCGCTGCAAGGGCAGGCGCCGGAGATTACCGGATTTTCCGCGAACCGTCCCAATCTGATCGGCAACCCAAACTCTGGTCCGCGCACGCCGCAGGAATGGTTCAACGTCAGCGCGTTTCAGCAACTCCAACCGGATCCTCTAGGCCGCTTCGAGGTATTTGGGGACGAAGGCCGCAACGTGGTCCAGGGCCCTGGATACGTGAACTGGGACGCCTCGGCCCTCAAGAGCATTCGGCTGACGGAGACGAAAGAACTTCAGTTTCGGGGGGAATTGTTCAATCTGCTGAACCATACGAATTTCCGTTTGCCCGTGACTGACATTTCATCGCCAACTTTCGGGCAAATCCAATCGGATGTAGAACCCCGGGTGATTCAGGTGGCGCTGAAGTTTTTATTTTAGCCGGACCTATATTGTGCCTGACGACTTGGAAGAATCTCGTTGTCGAGCGGACCATTCTAAGGTAATAAAAGGGGGTGACTAATCGGCAGTCAATAGGTATTCGGACTGCAAGGAGATAGCCATGGCAGTAAACGAACGAAAGCCCCTCGCCGGCCAGTGCTTCACCAACCAATCTCCCAATCGCCGAAGCTTTCTGAAAGGGTCAGCCGCCGTTACAGCCGGCTTCTCCACTTTATTGGGAGCCCTCTCGCTTCCTGAGTTCGCTCAAGCCGTCGACTCAAATCTCAACATGCTCGGTCCGAGACCGGGATACACGCCGCAGGTTGGAACGTTTGTCTCTCTGCTCACCTGGATGCGCGAGGCCAACGGTGTAATCGCGGCTACCAAGGGCCTGACGCAGGCCGACTTGGATTTCCTGATTGACCCCAAGGCCAATACGATCGGCGCGCTGATGCTGCACCTCGCGGCCACCGAGACTTACTACCAGCTCAATACGTTCGAAGGCAAGAAGTGGGATAGCTGGCCCGATTCCGTGAAGCAGCAGTGGGGCGCGGCGATGAATCTGGGCGATGCAGGCCGGAAAGCGATCAAGGGCCACGACCGCGACTATTACCTGAACATCCTGCAAGAGACTCGGGCGAAGACGCTGGCGGAGTTCAGCAAGCACGACGACACGTGGTTTCTGGCTGCTGATAAAGATTGGCCCTGGGGGCCGACCAATAATTACTGCAAGTGGTTCCATGTATGCGAGCATGAGGCGCATCACAGCGGGCAGATCGCATTCCTGAGAAAACGGCTGCCCGGCGCAAAGCCAGACGCAGACTGAACGCATGTTTCAATCGGGTGCCGCATTCTAAATTTTGCGTTCGTCGTGAAATTTCGAGTGGGAATGTTGACAGTTGGGAACTGCCCCACTCAAGCCTCCCAAGCTTGAGTGGGCCACCCGTCGCACGTTCTGCCGCCACAAGTGAACCATCCGCACTGCCCGTTATTGGACACTCGGGTTCGGCAACGGACAATCCGGCCTGGGCACAAGGCCGTGAAACCGTTGCTAACGTATCGTGTTTCCAACACTCTAACGCAGTGGACCCGTTGGTGGACGGGTTGCTCAATAGGAGAGTGATGGATATCGCTCGCCCAGAATTTAAAGTCCAGAAGCGCCGCCGCCAAGCGGTCCTGATCGTTATTGTTGTGATCGTTGTTGCGGCGGTGGCCGTTGCAGTATCGCGTTTGAAACCGGCCGCGCCTTCGGTGGAGCGAGGAACGGTTTGGACCGACACGGTGAAGCGCGGGTCGATGTTGCGGCAGGTCCACGGATTAGGATCGCTCATCCCCAGCCAGGAGTCGGTGCGGCAGATTCCGGCGGAGACCGAAGCCACCGTGGTACGGATCCGAATGCTGCCGGGATCGCAAGTGAAGGCCGACAGCATTTTGGTCGAAATGAGCAACCCGCAAGTGGAGCAGGCCGCGATGGATGCGCAACTCCAATTGAAAGCGGCCGAGGCCGAATACCAGAGCCAGCGAGTCACGCTCGAAAGCAATCTGATGAACGAGAAGGCCGGAGCGGCGACCGTGAACGCGGATTACAGCCAGGCGAAACGGCAGGCAGATACCGACAAGGCGTTATATGACCTCGGCGTGATTTCCGGCCTGGCCTATAAAGCTTCCAAAGGCAAGTCCGACGAACTGACTACACGAAACGATTTGGAAACGCAGCGGCTGGAGATCGGCCGGAAAGCGATTGAGTCTCAGCTGGCAGAGCAGCAGGCCAAAGTCGACCAGGTGCGGGTGCTGGCGGCATTGAAGAAGAAGCAGCTCGATGCGCTGCAAGTGCGGGCGGGCATCGACGGAGTTTTGGTCGACCTGCCGTTGCAGGTGGGCCAGCACGTTCAGCCTGGAACCATGCTCGCGAAAGTAGTGCAGCCCAATCATCTGATGGCGGAGTTGAAGATTTCGGAGACGCAAGCCCGCGACGTGCAGTTCGGCGAGCCGGCAGCGATCGACACCCACAACGGAATCATCAGCGGCAGTGTGATGCGAGTCGATCCGGCGGTACAAAACGGAACGGTCACGGTAGACGTGAAACTAACCGGCGAACTGCCCAAGGGGGCGCGGCCCGATCTGAGCGTAGATGGGACGATCGATCTGGAGCGTCTGGAAGATGTTCTCTATGTCGGGCGGCCAGCATTCGGACAGGAGAACAGCACGATCAGCCTGTTCAAACTGGATGCCAGCGGCAAAGAGGCCGAGCGAGTCCCGGTAAAGGTGGGTCGAGAATCAGTGAATTCGATTCAGGTTATCGAGGGGATTCACGAAGGCGACACGGTGATTCTTTCCGACATGTCGCGCTGGGATAAAACCGACCGCATCCGGCTCGAGTAGCAAAGTCAACCTAACGAAGTTAACCAAGCGAAGTCAAAACATCGGGCACGACGCAAAATCAATCCGAGGCAAACCAAATATGACGGAAACAAAACAGGCGCTGATCCAGATTCAGGATATGACCAAGGTGTTTTACACCGACGAGATTGAGACGCACGCGCTCTCAGGCGTGCACCTTTCGATCAGTCAGGGCGAGTATGTGGCGATGTCGGGGCCGTCGGGCTGCGGCAAATCGACGTTGCTGTCGATCATTGGCTTGCTCGATACGCCGACCGGTGGAAGCTACTCGCTGAACGGGAAGCCGGTGGAGAACCTGGACTTTGCCGAACGCTCGCGCATTCGCAACCAGGAAATCGGATTCATTTTCCAGAGTTTCAATTTGATCGGCGACCTCACCGTGTACGAGAACGTGGAACTGCCGCTTACCTATCGGCAGAGAATGCCGGCCGTTGACCGCAAAAAACGGGTCATGGAGGCGCTGGAACGCGTGGGCATGGCGCACCGCGTGCGGCATTATCCTTCGCAGCTTTCCGGTGGTCAGCAGCAGCGCGTCGCCGTCGCGCGTGCACTTGGGGGCAAACCGTCCATCCTGCTGGCGGACGAGCCGACCGGAAACTTGGATTCGCGCAACGGCGAGGCCGTGATGGAGTTGCTGCAGAACCTGCACCGCG
>JBEKWZ010000416.1:0-4331 GCA_049512555.1 Candidatus Sulfotelmatobacter sp.
ACGGCCTCGGCAAGTCGAAAAAAGTTCTGGTCATCGCGACCGGCGACAAAATTAAAGAAGCCGAAGCGGCCGGAGCCGATTTCGCCGGCGGCGAAGAAATGGTCGAGAAGATCACCAAAGAAAACTGGACCGACTTCGACGCCCTGATCGCCACGCCGGATGTGATGAAATCCGTCGGACGCCTGGGCAAGATTCTCGGTCCCAAGGGACTGATGCCCAATCCAAAAACCGGCACGGTCACCTTCGACGTAGGCAAAGCCGTGCAGGAAGTAAAAGCCGGCAAGGTCGAGTTCCGCACCGATAAGACCGCGCTGGTGCACTGCCCGGTCGGCAAGATTTCGTTCCCGGCGCAAAAGCTGATCGAGAACGCGACCACGGTCATCACCAGCGTGATCAAGGCCAAGCCGTCGGTCGCCAAAGGCAAGTACATCAAGGGTTGTACGCTGAGTTCGACCATGGGGCCTGGAATTTTGCTTGACGTCACCCCCATCGAGACTGCAGCCAAGGCTTAGCGCGGCGCTGAAGCGCCTGGGACATATGAAAATGACGGGCGAGTCGCCCGTCCCCACACGAGCACACAAGATTGCGAGGGATCGGAAATGCCAGTTACCAAAGCAAAGAAGAAAGAGCAAGTCGAGAAGCTGAGCAAAGACCTGAAGAACGTTTCGAACGTTGTCGTGGCGACTTACACCAAGATGACCGTGGCTCAGGATTACGAGCTGCGCAAGGTTCTGCGCGGCGCGGGCGCGCATTACCAGGTCGTCAAGAACACGCTGGCCGAAAAAGCAGCCAAGGGCACCAAGGTCGAAGGCGCTCTGAAAGACTTGGCCGGCGTGACCTCGATCGCCTACACCACCGGCGACCCGGTGGCGATGGCCAAGGCTCTGACCAAGTACGCCAAAGACACTCCGGAATTCACCTTCAAGGTCGGCGTGGTCGAAGGCAAGGTCATCAACATTAAAGAGATCGAAGCGCTGGCCTCGATGCCCTCGAAGGAAGAGCTGTACTCCAAGCTCCTGTTCCTTCTGAACGCTCCGGCGCAGCGTCTGGTCACCGCCATGGGCGCGGTAGGCCGCAACCTGGCTGTGGTCGTCGACCAGGGCGTACAGCAGAAGAAGTTCAAAGAAGCATAAGAGATTGTGTGGAGCGGGCACTCCTGCCCGCTTGCATGCGGTGGCAAAAAAGCAGCGGGCAAGAGTGCCCGCTCCACACAAAAAAGTTTGGTTGTCCGCAGTTCAGGGGTTGCGCGGTCCGATCCGGGCGTTGTCTGGCGCTGGGAATCGGAACCTGACGCACTGGAAACCGTGACCTGCGGATGACGAAAGCAAGAAAAGACTAAACACTGGAGAAATAACATGGCGGATCTCGCACAACTGGAAGAATCAATCGTAGGCCTGTCGCTTCTGGAAGCGGCGGAACTGGTCAAAAAGCTGGAATCGCGTCTCGGCGTCTCGGCGGCGGCAGCGGCCCCGGTTATGGTGGCTGGCGGCGGCGGCGCGGCGGCAGCGGCTCCGGCCGAAGAGAAGACCGAATTCACCGTCGTCCTGAAGGAAGTCGGCGCCAATAAGATCAATGTAATCAAGGCAGTCCGCGAAGTCACCAGCCTGGGCTTGAAAGAAGCCAAGGAACTGGTCGACGGCGCCCCCAAGAACGTAAAAGAGGGCGTCACCAAGGACGAAGCCGAGACCATCAAGAAGAAATTCACCGATGCCGGCGCGGTTGTCGAAGTGAAATAAGGGTTAGGGTTAATGTGGAGCGGGCACTCCTGCCCGCTTGCCGGCGGCGTTGCCGAGGCCAGCGGCAAGAGTGCCCGCTCCACATACCCAGCTTCAGATAATCAGATCCGCACCAAAATGGGTGCAAAATCGATTATCTTGCACGTTCCTACTTGTGAACCTTAGGCGGCGATGTTAGCATCTATATTACGTCGCCTCCCAGGGCTTCACTCGAGCGCGAGCGAGCCTCGCGAGAAAAAGCTTTGGGCAGGCTGCTCCGCGGGCAGGCGGAGCGGAAACAGGCCGACGAACTGGCGCGAAAGAGTTCAAATCAGAAATGGCGAAACGCCTTGCTTGGCGTCTGCGGGAACGACTGTCCCTGCGGGCGCCCCGCTGTCTTTTAAGCTTGATCTACTAGAATGCACGATGGTTCCGGTTCTGCCCACGGTTTTACAACACGGTCTTAAACACATAAACACCCGCGGCGCGGTTTTGCGAGCAACGACGCGCCCCACATTCCGCGGTTCTAGCGCGGCCTTCGGTCGCGCCTGAGATTGGGAGTTTCTGACGATGAAAAATGCCTTCCGCAAACGTTTCGACTTTTCCAAAATTCCGGCCACTATCCAGATCCCGAACCTGATCGAGGTTCAGAAGCGTTCCTACGACCGCTTCCTGCAGATGGACAAACTTCCCAGCGAGCGCGAAGACGGCGGCTTGCAGGCGGTCTTTCAATCCGTGTTTCCGATCACCGACTTTCGCAACGTATCACAACTTGAGTTTGTGGATTACGCCATTGGTAACTGGGAGTGCAAGTGCGGCCACCTGAAAGGCCTGCACCACCTCCGGACCACTTGCAAAAACTGCGGATCCACCGTCATCACCGATCCGTTTCATCCCGGCGAAGTCCTGTGCGGCAAGTGCGGCACCTACAACGCCAACACGCCCGACTTCTGCAACAAGTGCGGCGACCCGGTCGGCTTGCAATTGAAATATGACGTGGCCGAGTGCGAAGAGCGCGGCATGACTTACTCCGCGCCGCTCAAGGTCACCATGCGTCTGACGATTTTCGACAAGGACGCTGAGACCGGCAACCGTTCCATCCGCGACATTAAAGAGCAGGAAGTTTTCTTTGGCGACGTTCCGCTGATGACGCAGAACGGGACTTTCATTATCAACGGCACGGAGCGAGTAATTGTCAGCCAGCTGCACCGCTCGCCCGGCGTGTTCTTCGAAACCGCCAACAACCGCACCTACTTCCTCGGCAAGATTATTCCTTACCGCGGATCGTGGGTTGAGTTCGAGTACGACCAGAAGAACGTGCTCTATGTCCGCATCGACCGCAAGCGCAAATTCCTGGGCACGATTTTCCTGCGCGCCCTCGGCCTGCGTTCCGGCGAAGACATTCTGAAAGCGTTCTACACCACGGACCGCATCGCCATCCGCGACAAAAAACTTTTCTGGACGATTGATCCGGCCAGCGAGAAGCCCACCAGCCTTCTCGGCATGAAGCTCGCTCACAGCATCAAGAACAAGTCGGGCGACGAAATCGCGCACTCCGGCCGCAAGATCAACCCCCAGATTCTCAAGGACATTCAGAAGGCGAAGATCACCGAAATCGAAGTCGACATCACCGACCTCGAAGGTGCGTGGACAGCCGGCGACATCGTCGACACCACCACCGGCGAAGTCATGCTCGAAGCCAACTCCGAGCTCACGGCCGACAAGGTTTCGAAGATTCTCGATTCTGGCGTCGTCGAAATGAGCTTGTTCTTCCCCGAGCGCGACGATGTGGGTACGGTCATCAGCCAGACCCTGAAGCGCGACGCGGTGAAAACTCCGCAGGAAGCGCTGATCGAAATCTACCGCAAGCTGCGCCCCGGCGATCCGCCGACGCTCGACACGGCGACGGCTCTGTTCCACGGCATGTTCTTCGACCCGCGCAAATATGATTTCTCGCGCGTGGGCCGCTTGAAGTTCAACATCAAGCTGCACGAGAACCAGGACTTCACCTCGCTCGACAAACGCACCCTTGATCCCGACGATTTCTACGCGACCATCGCGTACCTGCTGAAGCTGCGCAAGAGCATTGGCGCAGTCGACGACATCGATCACCTCGGCAACCGCCGCGTGCGCGCGGTCGGCGAGTTGATGGAGAACCAGTTCCGCATTGGCCTGGTCCGCATGGAACGCGCCATCAAAGAAAAAATGTCGGTCTACCAGGAAATGTCGACGGCCATGCCGCACGACCTGGTCAACGCGAAGCCAGTCATGGCTGCGATTCGCGAATTCTTCGGATCGTCGCAGCTCTCGCAGTTCATGGATCAGACCAACCCGCTCTCCGAGATCACGCACAAGCGGCGTCTCTCGGCCCTTGGGCCGGGCGGTCTCTCGCGTGAGCGCGCAGGATTCGAGGTGCGCGACGTGCACCCTACGCACTACGGCCGTATCTGCCCGATTGAAACGCCGGAAGGCCCGAACATCGGTCTGATCTCATCGCTGAGCTGTTATGCGCGTATCAACGACTACGGCTTCATCGAGTCGCCCTATCGCAAGATCAAGGGCGGTCGCGTCATCGACTACGTCACCATCGTCAACGTTGGCGACAGCGATCACAAA
>JBEKWZ010000417.1:0-4323 GCA_049512555.1 Candidatus Sulfotelmatobacter sp.
GCCGGCGGCGCCGTGGCGCGTCCGTTTGTGACCCATCACAACACCCTCGACATGGATCTTTTCCTGCGCATCGCGCCCGAACTTTATTTGAAGCGGCTGGTGGTGGGCGGATTCGACCGCGTCTACGAAATCAACCGCAACTTCCGCAACGAAGGCCTGGGCTGGCGTTGGAATCCCGAGTTCACCATGCTCGAGTTTTACCAGGCCTACACCGACTACCAGGGCGTGATGGACCTGACCCAGGAAATCATCACCCAGGCCGCGAAGGATGTTACCGCGGACGCAGAACATCCCGACGGCGTCACGAAAACCAAATGGGGCGATGCCTGGATCGACTGGTCGAACTGGACGCGCATGACCATGCGGGAGGCGATTATCCACTATTGGCCGGAGCAGGCAGGAGCGCAGCCGGAGATGAGCGACTTCGCCGGCGCCGGCAAAATCGGCGCGCTCCTCGATCGCGGTATCGCAGCGCTTCAGTTCGTCACCCAGGCGAAGGGCCCTGAGTTCTCTGGCAAGCGAGAGCACCCGCAGCCCGCCTTTGAACTAATCCGTAGCGAGTTAGACCGAGGTGGAAGCGCGGGCTCGGCGATCGCAGCTCTTTTCGAGACGGTTGCCGAGGAGCATCTCACGCAGCCCACGATCATCTACGAATTTCCCACTGCGATTTCCCCGCTGTCGAAGCAGAAGCCGGACGAGCCGGACTGGACCGAGCGCTGGGAAATTTTCGCAGGCCAGATGGAAATCTCCAACGGGTTCAGCGAACTCAACGACCCGGAGGATCAGCGCCGCCGCTTCGAAGGTCAATTGAAAGAACGCGAGCGCGGCGACGACGAGGCGCATCAGATGGATGAGGACTACATCCGCGCCCTCTCCTACGGCATGCCACCTGCCGGTGGCGTCGGAGTGGGAGTCGACAGGCTGTGCATGCTGCTGACGGATTCCCACACCATCCGCGACGTCATTCTGTTCCCGTTGCTGCGGCCGGAAAAAACCTCAAACACAGAGGACACGGGGAACACAGAGAGCCCAGACGACGCGCCAAAAAAATAGCGGCGTCATCCCGACCGGAGCCGTCTTTCAGGCGAAGGGAGGGATCTCCAGCTCTGCCGAACCCTGCGTCCAGTACCTTCCAACTATTAACCTGCCGGTACCTAGTAATGCACTATTAGTGGTGCATCCGAATTCCTATACTTTACCCATCAGTTTCGGGCTCTGCATTGGCAGCGCTGCCGTAGTGTCCAGGCCTTGCAGGACACTGGGTCGGTAGCGCTTTGCTATTGGGGCCGTTTATTTTTTCGCGGATGTTTTTTCCACGGAAGTCCGTGGCGGGGCGTATGCGGGTTGATCCGGACTGAAGTTCGCGCTCAGATAGTCGATCAGCGCGTCGCGATCGTTCGCATCGACGACCGCTCCCCACTTCACCATCTTGTCCACTTCCTTCGTCCACGCAGCCTTGCTGAGGCGCTGCTGCAGGATGATGCGCGCTTCGTGACACTCCAAACAGGAAGTCGTTGCCTTGGCCTGCATGGGGCCGGGCGGCAGGTCTGCGGCGGGTTTCTGCGAAAACGCCCAAGGTGAGAGTACGACCACGATAATAACCGCAAGGGTAGTAGCAGAGAGTGAATCAGCCCGCCTGCGCCCTACATTCGATTTCCGTTCATGCCACATGGATCTTCACCTGATCGACAGCGTTGTAAAGGTATCCGCTCGGATTCCATGCTGGAGTGGCAGGCTGGGTTCGCCCCTCGGAATCGGTGGCGCGGGAAAGAATCGTGTAGTCGCCGCTCTTCGCCTTCCACTCATAGATCCATAAACGCCACGCATAATGGGCTTGGTCGTGGCCGAGGCTGGCAGGATTCCAACTGGTGCCGCCGTCGGTTGATACCTCAACCTTCACCACGTTGCTCTCGCCAGCCCACGCTGCGCCGTGCACCGCGACTTTGCCAGCCTTCAGGCTTGCGCCCTCGAGCGGGCCAGCAATCACCGACTTCACGTTCAACGCCGTGAGCGGATGAGTGTCTTCGGGCTTCACCGCGTCGCCGGGTTTGACCGGCTGATTAGGAAAACGGTAACCGGGACTCATGAAGTTACCGACGAACTCCGAATCCAGCACTTTGATCTCGGTCAGCCATTTGCACGATGCGGCGCCGATCCAACCGGGCACGAGCACTCGCGCCGGGAACCCGTGATGTTTAGTCAGGGGCGCTCCATTCATGTGGGTGGCGACCAGAGTATCGGTGTCGAGAGCCTTTTCGATGGGGATGCTGCGGATGAAGGCCGGAACCTTCCCAGGAACTTCGTCGAGTCCGCGAAACATGACGTGCTTGCCCGTGGGCTTGATTCCGGCTCGCTGCAGAATGTCCCGCAGGCGTGAACCCGAAAATCGCGCCGTGCCCACCGCGCCTTTGCCCCACTGAATGCCGGGAACCTGCGGACGGTGCAGACTGCGTCCGTTGCCGGCGCATTCGAGCGTGTTGACCACGGAGTGCGTTTCGAGCCTGGAGAGTTCGGAGAAAGTCAAAGCAAACGGCTTGTCGACTTCTCCACCCACGGTCAGTCGCCAGTCACTATTGGTCAGATCGCCGCTCAGCTCGCTGGGTTCGTGCATGTGGTTGCGCACGAAGAAATGCGGGACGGGAGTCAGCCAGGTATTGAAGTACTCGACGGGAGTTTCCAGGTCGACGAAGCGGAAGGAGCGAACGATCAAGCCGTCTTCCCCAGGCATATCGATCGACCCGCTCTGCGGCAGCGCCAGTGCTCTCGCGAGAAAAGATGGAGCGGCGCCGACAGTAAGCGCGGCTCCGGACATCTGCTTCAGGAAATTGCGTCTCGATCTCATATCACTTTCGCGGCTGAGTATACTCTCCCGCCCGTCTTAATAATGAACACCGCCGGCCTGGAAAAGGAGAGTGGCCAAAACCAGGCCGGCGACGATTCTGAAGGGAAGGCGCCCCTCAGAAGTTTGAAAAACCGTTGGACTACGGCCGTTGAACCGCGATCGTTGAACCATGATCGTTGAATCATGATGGGTCCCGCGCCAACACTGACGCGGGACCATGCTGGAGACTTACGGCTGCTTATGGCAGGTAGTAGCGGAACGACGTGAAGATCATGTTGTCGATTCCGTGCGGTTCGCCACCTGTACCGGACCAGGCATTGCGAGTTACGTAGGCGTAATCGGCGCCGAATCGAAAACTCCCTTTCGGGCCGCTATAAAACTTGTACCAAAATCCGGTGGTTCCCTCGATCACGGCACGAGTATCAGCCGTGCAATTGGCGAGAGTGCCGGGAGCGAATCCACCGGCACCGGGAACGGTTTCGGTGAAGCAACCGGAGTTGTTAAATGTAGGAGCGCCATAACCGACCACGGCGCCCGCGCCGGCCTTGCCCAACGGATCGAAGCTGGCCGTACGGCCGGCGAACTCAACACCGCCGTACCCGACGAAATCAAGCTTCTTGGTAAGGTGGAGCTCGAGCGTGGTCAAGCCCATAAGATTCTTGACCAGATGCAGCGAGCCATCGCCGTTAACAGAAACGTCGGGGAGACCGCCCGGCCCGTAGCGCCCGACTCCGCTGCCCCCGAAGCCTTTGATGCCGATCACGACGCGCTTGGCGATGTTGAACCGCGCGCTTGCGCCAATGCCGCCGCCCTCTTTGGAACTGTTGAATGCTGCCGCCGCAGTGCCTCCGTCGGCCAGCGATGGGCAGGACGGCCCCACGGTCGTAATCACCGGAGGTGTGCCAGCGGTTACGTCCTCTGCGCAGGGAAATACGCGACCGGTAAAGCGATCAGCGATACCGAAGATCTCGTAGTGTCCGAAACCGGGATCGAAAGCAATCTTGGCAATGATGTCCGGCGCCGGGTTGAAGGAATAGTTGGCGGTGGTGTTGTAGCTGTTGCTGGCTCCGGTTTCACCGACCAGGAAGTTGGACGCGTTGCCGTGCGTGGTGACAGTAGCCTGCGGATTTTCAATGGCGAATGCGATGGCGACTTTATCACCGAGCTTCTGGGTCACGCGATACCCGAATTGGCGTGCGAACACAAAACCTACGTTGTACGACGGATCGATGACCTTGGGGCGAGCGTCGTTGGTTTTGCCGAGATCATCGTCAAGAGCGATGCCGACGCCGTTTTCGGTGACCAGGCTCCACATCTGGCCCACCGACAGAGTCAACCCGCTATTAAACTTTGCCTGCGCCCAGAACTGGCGAAGCCGGAGGGTGTAGCTGTTGGTCTGGTTGGAGTTGGAGGTAACGCCCGCAGACAGGAAGTCGGCCGAGACGTAGCTGGAAAGGTCGACGCTGCCGAGGCGGCCGTCG
>JBEKWZ010000418.1:0-4320 GCA_049512555.1 Candidatus Sulfotelmatobacter sp.
TTCGCCTGAACCGGCGCCGCCGCGACTGCCTCCGATTTTCCTTCGGCTCCGTCAGAGACATAGGCGTACAACTGCTGTCTGGCTTTCCCGTTGTCATCCACAAAGTAAATGCTGAGCCCGCGTTTCTCTTGCCGGGCATTGAAGCTCTCGCCCTTGGGCAGGGGCGCGCACCTCGACCACTTCGTGTCGACGCTGCAACTCACCCAAAATGGTGGACGGTCGCCTTCCCGCACCAGCAGCAGATTGGTGATCTCCGCCGTTTTGCTGTTGTGGCAATAAGCATCGTAGTTGACCCCGTCACAATTCTTCTCGACTCCGCTTCCGTCGATGGTTGCCGACCGGGTCTGCGAATCCACAACCGTAATCCGAATGTCGCCCTTCTTCACCGCGGCCCCGGCGCACAGCGAAAGGCACAACCAGCCCGCCAGCCAGGCCGCGTTTCTACGGTGATTCATGACGCTCCTCTGAATCCTGCGATTACGCTTCACGCCGCTCGGTGAGTCATCTTCCAAACGGCCCAGATTTGCGGCTCACATTGTCCTCCCGGCATGCCTCTTCCGCAACCGGTTTTATGCGTTTCAGGATTTTGCGCGAGCGAACGCCCTGGAGCGTCCGCCCTCGCAAGCCTGCGAATTCAGCCCACCCTAGAACGTGAAAATGGGCCCGAATTCCGTGCGATGATCCTGCCACTCGTTCGACGGTTGCCCGGCAATTTCGTACAGCGCGAGGTGATCTTCAAATCGAGTCGCGTAAATCGACTGCTCAAAGCCGAACGTCACGTTGGGGTTGAGTTTGTAATAGAGGGTCGCGGCTGCCAACTTGCCCATCAACAGCGGCAGCGGAGCCAAGGTATTGGCATTCCCACTGTAGCCGGCATAGTTGAGGTCCCGGTTCGGAACCTGGTCCTTGCCCATATGCAGAAAGAGTTGCCAGCCCGCGTTGTGGCCTTTCGGATTCGCATTGAACCACCGCGACAGCGGTAATCCAAGATTGACGAATCCGCCAAACGTCCGGACCGCTCTCTGCGGAGCCACCACGACATTACCCTGCGGGCAAAGCGCAGCGCTCGCCACGTTCACATTGCACCCCAGCACCGCACCGCCAGCAGCCACCAGAGGCCCGCCGTCGAGAGTCGCGAAGCCGGGGGCGTAGCCGGTGAAGGTAGAGTTTGCTCCGCCCACAATGTTGGTCAGCCCGCTGGTATCCGTGGCAAACGAGTTGACCTGCCCGCCGAAGAAGAACCGCAGGTCGCCGCCGCGATAAGCGCTCACCACCAGCGTGAACCATCGCGTCGGAAGTTGCAGCGCCCCTTGCAGACCATAAATGTTGCTGGACGCCGTAAAGCCGCCGGGAAAGGCCGCCACGTAGTTGGCCGGAGTAAGACCCGCGCCGCACGTCGCCACATTCGTGCAATATGATGAGTTAGGAACGATGGAAGTTCGCCGCCCGTCAACGCCAGAAAGAATAATCTGCGCCGGAGCCACCGCTGGCGCCTTGTCCAACTGGAACTGCAGTGCCACCCTGCCCTCGACCTCAGGACGGCCCGAGTCAGCACCCTCGCGCTCGGCCTGTGCGATCTGCCCCTGCAGGCCCAGGCTGCCCAGTTTCTCAATCTGGCTGCTGCTCGGCATCATGATGGCAAACGTGGGCGCCAATTTCACATTGCGCGAACCACCCAGCTTCTGCACCAACCCAAACTGGAATTGCGGCGACCGCTCGTACACGTCGCCATACCAGTAACCCAGCGCGGTCGTTTCCAGAAGATTCGGCAGCGCGCTCGATCCGAACAGTGTCCAGTCCTGCCCGCCTTCGAAATAGATATCCGTGTTGTCGCTGGCGGCATAATCCAATCGCACCCAGGCCTGCCGGATAGAGAACATGCTGCTGCGAATCGACGAAACATCGCGGTTGTCCACTTCGCTGAAGTTGCCCTCGAAGTCGCCTTCAATGCGGCCCGTCAGCGTGAGCTTCGGCGAAAGGTCAGCGAATTCAAAGTTGGCTCCAATGCGGCTGGAGCGCGCCTTCAAATGAAATTCAGGATCCTTCGTGGGGCCTGTGCTGAAAACCTGCGGCGTCGCCAGAAACAATCCCGGGAACGGCATGTCGTCGCCGTTCGGATTGCTGGTGTCATACACGGCCGTCGCTTTCAGGAACCCATACGGGGTCATCTTCACCGGCCCCATGGAAAAGGCCGCCTTCAACCCGTCCTTCACCGGAGGATCGACCGGCAACACGCGCAACGGAGCGATCGCCGAAACCACCGCAGGAGCGGGCGGCTTGGTTTCTTTCGGAGCCGGCGCCGGAGCTGCCTGCGCTGCCGGTGTTAGGACTGTCACTGTAGCCGGCACGGGCGCAACTGCAGCCGCTGCTGCCGGTTGACCCGCCGGACTCGCCGCCGTCAGATCTGCCGCGCTCACCACTCCCTTGCGCGCCAGCGCATCCACTAGCAGTTGAAATTCCGCCTCGGGAGCCGCGTTCCGGATCGCGTTGGCTTCGCTCGGCGCCAACACTCCCTTCATGACCAGCACCCCCAGCAACGCTGTGACATTGCCATTCCCCGCGGCCGGGGACGGGTTCGGGTTGGCAGCGGTGGCCGGCTGCGCGGCTGGGTTAACAGAGGCTGGGTTGGTGGTCTCGGCGGGTTTCTTCGGGTCGGCGGCGTCCTTTGGCCCAGCCAGGGCGGGCGCGACCGATACCACGGCTAGCAGTGCGCTACAAATCCATTGTTTGAACTTCATGATGAAATGTCTCCTCCTTCATGGGAGCAGTTCCGCTTACACGTGCCATCGAGGGCACACGGACATTTGGTCGTCTTGCAATCGGAGCGCGAGACCTGCATTTCCTGCTCACGCGCAACCGGGTTCCGGTTTGGAACCCTGGGGCCTGGGTTCCGAGACTTTTTTTCTCGGACCTAATGGGGAGTCACACTAGGACACAATAGGCCGCGAAGATGTGCGACTAAACACGGATTGAGGTGATTTGCATCACATTTCCCATTTCAGGGAAATAGCCACTCTGCCTCGGGTGCAATCTCCAACGCAAAACAAAATCGATAATGCATCCCAATTTCAGTAACTCCCCGCATCATCGCCGCGCCTTTCAGGGCGCTTCATCCTGCAGCTCTCGCGCTGGCTCTCCACTTTCCTGCTTGCCCAAGAACACATGCACATGTGATCTTGATCACTGCTGCCCACGCATACTCGCAGCAGAATCCACATCGTCCTTACGCTGTAAGTCCTTCGCTCTTTTCTCGCGGCTCGTAGCTCGTTGCTCCAGGAGGTTTTGCATGAGCGCCCTTCCCCTCGCCAAGCTAGAAAACATTTCCAACCTGCTGCACATGGATCAGGAATACGCGGCGCCCGCCATCGTCGCCGACAACGTGCTGCAAAAAAATTGGAACGCAGAGCGCGAACGTTCCTTCAGCGATCCCGAAGGTTTTTGGGGAGACTACGCTCGCACTTTCGAGTGGTCACAACCCTGGAGCAAGGTTCTCGAGTGGGACGGCATCCATCACCAGTGGTTCACCGGAGCCAGGACCAACATCACCATCAACGCGCTCGATCGCCACGCCAACTCCGCCCGCGCCAATCGCGCCGCCTTCATCTGGCTCGGCGAGGACGGCACTGAGCGCATCGTCACGTACGGCCAGCTCTATCGCCAGGTCTGCCGCTTCGCCAACGGCCTGAAGTCCTTAGGCGTAGTGAAGGGCGACCGCGTCATCATCTACATGCCGCTCACCATCGAAGGCGCCGTCGCCATGCTGGCCTGCGCCCGCATCGGCGCGATCCACTCCGTCGTCTACGCCGGACTCGGACACACCGCTCTCCGCGATCGCATCACCGACGCGCAAGCCAAAATCGTGATCGCCGGCGACGTCGGCTACCGCCGCGGCAAGACCATCGCCCTCAAAGCCATCGTCGACGAAGCCCTCGAATCCCTCGACT
Source organism: Candidatus Sulfotelmatobacter sp. (assembly GCA_049512555.1). Taxonomy (GTDB): domain Bacteria; phylum Acidobacteriota; class Terriglobia; order Terriglobales; family Acidobacteriaceae; genus Sulfotelmatobacter. The sequence goes on from JBEKWZ010000418.1 coordinate 3,945, forward strand.
GCGTAGAAAAAGTTATCGTCTATTCCCGCGGCAAAACCGAAATCAACGCTCCCCGCGAAATCGATTTCAACGACCTGCTAAAGTTCTCTCCGCACTGTCCCGCCGAAGAAATGGACGCTGAAGATCCTCTCTTCCTCCTCTACACCTCCGGTTCCACCGGAAAGCCGAAAGGCGTCCTGCACGTTCACGGCGGCTACATGGTCGGCACCACGTATCACCTCGAAAGTTTCTTCGACGTCGGCGAGCGCGACATTTTCTGGTGCACTTCCGACATCGGATGGGTCGTCGGCCATTCCTATATCGTCTACGCCCCGCTCTGCGCCGGCGTCACCACGCTATTCCGCGAAGGCGCCATCGACTTCCCGAGCCCCGGCAC
>JBEKWZ010000419.1:0-6082 GCA_049512555.1 Candidatus Sulfotelmatobacter sp.
GCACTGGCGCGCCGAACGGCTCATCCGCATCGGCTATAACGACTCCCGTTATGACTTGCCGGCGCTGAAATGGACGCAATCCAGTTTCATGCAGCCCCAGATGATGGTCGAGGACCGCTATTTCTACGACCCCGTCGCCCACCGCTACACGGTCGACCGTTATCTCGATGATCTGGAAAAAAGATACGGCGGAATCGACGCGGTGCTCATCTGGCCGACGTATCCGAACATGGGCATCGACAACCGCAACCAGCACGACATGGTCCGCTCCATGCCCGGAGGGATTGCGGGCGTGCGCCAGATGGTTGCAGACTTCCACCATCGCGGGGTGCGCGTGCTTTTTCCTATGATGATGTGGGACCAGGGCACACGCGAGCCGGGAAAATCGTGGCCCGACGCGATTGCCTCGCTGATGGCGGAGATCGGGGCCGATGGGATTAACGGCGACACACAGGACGGAGTACCCAGCGCCTACGCTGAAGCCGCGGAGCGAATCGGCCATCCCCTGGCGTTTCAGCCGGAAGGTGGCCCGCACGACGAGGCGATCACCTACGACGTCTTAACCTGGGGCCAATACAAATTCCAATTTGCTCCCCGGGTGGATCGCTACAAATGGCTCGAGACCAGGCACATGGTCAACATCACCGATCGCTGGAACCGGGACAAGACCGATGACTTGCAGTTCGCATTTTTCAACGGAATCGGCTGGGAGAGTTGGGAAAATATTTGGGGCATCTGGAATGGGATCACGCCGCGCGATAGCGAAGCAACCCGGCGCGTAGCCACGATGGAGCGCGGGATTGCGCCATTTCTCGTGAGTAAGGATTGGGAGCCGCTTGCCCCAATGCTTCATTTTGGGGTCTTTGCCAGCCGCTGGCCCGTGGGAGAAGAAACGGTTTGGACCATCATCAATCGGAACGAGTACAACATCACGGGCCCAGAAATGGAACTGCCGGTTCAGGAAGGGATGCATTACTTCGACCTGTATCACGGAGTGGAACTCACTCCGGAACGCCGCGGAGACAAGGTTGTCCTGACATTTTCCGTTGGAGCCAAGGACTATGGCGCGGTGCTGGCCACAAAGTCGCCGCTTACGGAAACCAGAATGAGCCTGCTGGCGACCATGAAGAAGCTGACGGCCGCGCCGCTTTCCAGCCTGGCAGACCGGCGAACTATTCTGCCGCAGCAACTGGTCGAGATCGCTGCGACGAAACCTCCGTCGGGTACGCCGGCCGGAATGGTGAAAATTCCCGAGGCGGATCTTCTCTTCAAAGTTCACGGCATCGAAATCGAAGGATTCGACGACGTCGGCGTCGACGTCCAGTATCCCTGGGAGGATTCTCCCCGCCGATACCATGAGCACGTGCTTCACGTGAAACCATTCTGGATCGACAAATATCCGGTGACGAACGCTGAGTTTAAAAAGTTTCTGGATGCGACGCACTATCGTCCGGCGGATGATTTGGATTTCCTGCGCGACTGGCAGAATGGAACTTACCCGGAGGGTTGGGGGGATAAGCCAGTGACCTGGGTTTCCCAGGAAGATGCACGCGCGTACGCCGCCTGGGCTGGCAAGCGCTTGCCGCACGAATGGGAATGGCAATACGCCGCCGCGGGCACCGATGGCCGGGTTTATCCGTGGGGAAATCAGTGGGATGCTGCCGCGGTTCCAGCGCCGGACAAGGGCCGAACCATGCGCGGGCCCGATGCTGTCTCGGCTCATCCAAAAGGCGCAAGCCCGTTCGGCGTGATGGATTTGGTCGGCAACGTCTGGCAGTGGACGGATGAATATCTCGACGAGCACACCCGCGGCGGAATTCTGCGCGGCGGAAGTTACTACCAGCCGCAAGGATCGATCTGGTATTTCCCGCAAGCCTATAAACTAACCGAGCACGGCAAACTCCTGCTGATGGCGCCGAGCATGGATCGATCGGGAGCGCCAGCGTGACGTAAAGTCATATAGAACACATCTCTACTCGCGTTCACTCTCGAATGCGATCTAGAACGAAGTCAGCCGCATGAAACTAACCCGCCGTTCGTTTCTGCAGTACTCCCTCGGCGCACTCGCCGCGGGTAAGGCCGCCGGACAAGGAGTGGCCACTAACAGGACAAAAGCACAGGCAAGAGTGGCCTCGGGTCGCCCGTTCAACGCGCGCTTCACCGATGTAGCCAGAGAGGCTGGTCTAGTGTTGCCAGTGGTCTACGGCAATCCGGATCACAAGGACTACATACTTGAGACGGTGGGCTGCGGCTGCGCTTTCTTGGACTACGACAACGATGGCTGGATGGACATTTTTCTGTTGAGCGGCGACGTCATGTCGGGAGCGCCGTCATGGGCGTCCAACCGTTTGTACAAGAACAATCGCGATGGAACCTTCACCGACGTTACGGAAAAGGCTGGCTTGCACTTCACTGGGTGGGGCTCCGGCGTCTGTGTGGGCGACTACAACAATGATGGCTGGGAGGACTTGTTCTGCACGTTCTATGGACAGAACAAGCTATATCGCAATAACGGCGACCGTACGTTTACAGATATAACCAAGCAGGCTGGCCTGGAGAGTGCGCATACGCGCTGGGGCGCAGGCTGCACGTTTGTGGATTATAACCGTGACGGCCTGCTCGATCTTTTTGTGTCGAACTACGTGCAGTTTGATCCGGCGCACATCCCGAAGCCGGGCCAAAATATCTACTGCAACTGGAAAGGCGTGCCGGTCAATTGTGGCCCGCGGGGCTTGCCGCCCGGCTATCACTCGCTCTACCGGAATAATGGAGACGGAACATTCACGGATGTAAGCGTTCAAGCTGGCATCGACGGACTGCGCGGCTCGTACGGCATGACGGTGGTGGCGGCGGACTTCGATGAGGACGGATGGCCTGATATTTTCGTGGCCTGCGACTCGACACCGAGTCTTCTGCTGATGAACCAGCGCAACGGAACATTCCGGGAGGACGGCCTGATTCGCGGTGTGGCCGTGAGCGATAACGGACTGGAACAGGCCGGGATGGGCGTGGGCGTAGGCGATTACGATCTCGACGGCCACCTTGACATATTCAAGACCCATTTCACCGAAGATACAGCCGGTCTTTTTCACAACAACGGCAAAGGTGATTTTGAGAATACGACGATGTCGGCGCGGGTGGGAACGGAGAATCGTTACATTTGCTGGGGAGCGGGAATCGTTGATCTGGACAACGACGGCTTCCCCGACCTCTTTATGACCGCAGGAAGCGTCTATCCGGAAGTGGAAAAGACGCTTCCGCAATTTCCCTCCAAGAATCCTCGCATTGTTTTTCGAAATCTGGGGAATGGAACCTTCGAGGAATTGATCGAAGAGGCCGGCCCCGGTGCAGCCGCCGCGCACTGCAGCCGGGGATGCGCCTTCGGAGATTTTGACAATGATGGTGACCTCGACATTCTCATCGTGAATCTGAACGAGGCTCCGTCGTTACTGCGCAACGACGTGAGCGGCAACAACCACTGGCTGAAGGTAAAACTGGTCGGTACCAAGTCGAACCGCAGCGCAATCGGAGCACGCGTGTTGGCGCGCTATGGCCGGAAGATCCAAGCACAGGAAGTGCTGAGCCAGTCGAGCTTTTACTCTGCGAATGATCCGCGGCTGCACTTCGGGTTGGGCGCAGAAACCTCCGCCGACCTGGAGATTCGCTGGCCGAGCGGCCTGCGCGAAACCGTGAAGGGCGTGCACGCCAATCAGATCGTCGTCATCAAAGAAGGAACCGGAACGCCTGCGGACAAGAAACCAGTGAAGAGTTAAACCAGTCCCGGCTTTGGTGCGAGACTCCTCGCGCAGCCTGCCACGAAAGAAAATCAAACAGCAACACGTGAAGCATTGAGAGACGCTGCCCGACAACGGCGCGTCCCATCCGGCAATCTGCTTGCCGGATGGGATACGACGGGGGACCGACAATTAGAAGCTGAAGTGCACTCCAAACTGCGCGTAACGAGCGAAGCTCTGCGACGTCGCCAGGCCAAATTGGCTGCTAGACAAATCACTGACGACGGAGGAGTCCAAAAGGTTCACGCGGTTGAAAATATTGAACAAATCGGCGCGGAATTCGAAGCTGTAGCGCTCGAAGGTGAACGCCTTCGAGAACTGCATGTTAACGTTCGCCAATCCGGGACCGAAGTAAGTATTTCTTCCTAGATTGCCTTCGCTTCCCAGGGCCGGTTGTGGGAATGCCGAAACTGGGGCAAAGCCGGTGATAAAGTCACTCCGATTGCCGGTATGCACTGTCCCGGGGGCGGGCGCATTGGGCACGTCATAAGTGTAGCCGTCGGCGTTGTAATCGCCGCTGCCGGGCTGCAACCCGGTGACGACGCCTCCGGTGATGATCGGTGAAAAAGGAGCGCTGGTGTAGACGGTGAACGGAGTTCCACTCTGTAGCACGACGATGCCGGACATCTGCCATCCACCAAGCACCGTCTTCCCGACTCCACCCCGGAAGGGGGAGGGCAAGGTCCAGAGGGTATCGAGAGCGAATCGCCTGGCAACGTCGAAATCCGCCAAGCCGTGCTGGGCCGGGACATTGAGAGAGTCAATCACGTTCTCAGAGTTATTGGTTCCGTTGTCGTTGCTGCTCAATTCATCGGTGGCCTTACCGAAGGTATAGATCCCGCGGATTTGCCAATCCCGGCTCATCCGCTTGCTGAGCATGATGGTGCCGAAATTGCCATCGGCGACTCCGATCGTCCGGCCAAAAATGACTGTGCCAAAGTTCGGATTCAATCGAGTCTGTGTCCCCAAGTTCTGAATCAGATCGCCGGGAAAACGGTTGACGTCGGTTTGCACGTAAAGGTGATCGCTGTGCGAGCCGTTGTAGTCCGCTTCCAGAATCAGGTTGTGGCCCAGATCCTTTTGCACGGCCAGCATCCAGACGCTGGTACGAGGCTGGTCCAGCGAGTTGTTCACGCCCGAGGTTTCGGTAGGAAGGCCAACGATCCCTCCCGCTGCATTGGATTGAAAAGTTATACCCTGCGGAACCGGCCAGTCCGTTCCGTTGGCGCTCCCCAAACCGTAACTGAACGGATGCACCGTGCTTTGCACGCTGAACGAAGGAACGGCCCACACAGGCGGGTTGGCGCGAGAAGCGAACGACCACGATCCATCGGCAACGTTGTTGTAGTAAATGCCGTAACCTCCGCGGATCGCCATTTTTCCATCGCCAAAAACGTCCCAGCCAAAACCAACACGGGGACTTATGTACATGGGCCGGTTGCCGATCACGTAACCGTGGGGGTTCTGCGCACTCACACCATTTGCGACCTGCGTCGCAAAATCGGATCCAGCACCTGGTGTGAACAGGGGTTGAATGGTATGCGAATTGTAGAACGTGCCCCAGTGCCCGAAGTCGTCGTACCGGATGCCCAGATTTACGGTGAGCCGCCGGTTCACCTTCCAATCGTCTTTGACAAACCCTCCTACGTAGACCCACCGAAGGATCTGATAGAGGTTCGAGGCTAAGCCACTATCCGCCACCGTCAAGGCTGGGCCGTTCTGTGAGAAGGGAGTGTCTTGCGCAAAGTCAATCAGATTGTCGAACTGAAAGCTTGGCCGTATGAGAGCGCCGGTGAAATTGTCGTCGTCGTGATGGCGGTCGATATCGATGCCGCTGGAGATGGCGTGGCGGCCGTGAGTCCAGGTGAGCACATCATGCCAGTTAAAATTTTCGTGAACCCATCCGGCCGGGCCCCACTGGTTGTTGAATCCGTCGGAGACGCCGTTGATGCCCACGGCGGGAAGATCGCGGTTGCTGGCAGTGGCGGGGTTGGAGCCAACCGCTCGGGCCACGGTGAAACCGGCTTCATTCAGAAGTGTCGGGGAGAAGACGCGAGTCCAGTCGAGTTTGGCGTAGAAACCGGCGTTGGGAAGCACGACCTGGAAGAGCGGACGCGCATCCTCTTGCAATTGGTTTACATTTGTGCGGAACAAATCGAAGAAGAGGCGGTTTTTCTGGTCGACATTGTAGTCGGTACGGATGTGCCACTGGCTGGCATTGTGTGTCAGACTCTCGGGAACGTCAACATTTCCGAGCGCCGGCAGGGTAGAGTTCGCCGCAAACACAC
>JBEKWZ010000420.1:0-4312 GCA_049512555.1 Candidatus Sulfotelmatobacter sp.
ATCCTGCTCAGGAGGGTCGCTCTGAATGTAGGCCAGTTCCCCGGCTGTAACCTTCGCGTCTTCTTCCGGGCGGCGATAGAGTGACAGCCAACACAGAATCCAAACGACGCCCACCGCGCCGGTCGCGATGAATGCCATGCGCCATCCGAAACGATAAGTAATCCAGGGCACAACTAGCGGCGTCACAATCGCGCCGATGTTCGATCCGGAATTGAACAGGCCCGTCGCCAACGCGCGCTCGCGCTTGGGAAACCACTCCGCCACCGCTTTCACTGCCGCCGGGAAACTGCCAGCCTCGCCCAGTCCCAAACTAAAGCGCGCAATTCCGAACTGAAGCACCGAACTCGCCGCGGCATGCGCCATCGCCGACGCGCTCCACACAAAAACCGCCAGCGAGAATCCCTTGCGCGTGCCAAACCTGTCAATCAGCTTTCCGATGAAAAGCAGTCCGATCGCGTACGCCAACGTGAACGCGAAAATGATGTCGCCATACCCTTGTTCCGTCCATCCGAATTGGATTTGCAGGGTCGGCTTGAGCAGCGCGATGACTTGCCGGTCCATGTAATTCACCGTGGTCGCGAAAAACAGCAAGCCACAGATCATCCACCGGCGGCCGCCCATGCCACTCGCGGGCTCAGGCACGACTTTTTCCGGTACCGCTGCGATGGGACGTGGACTCATGGAAGTGTTCGCGAGCGCGCTCGGGCGACACGCACGACTCCGCGTTGATCACTACACATGGCGCCGGGCCTTCCCGTCAAGGAGTCGCTGAACTGGTATGATTCATGGCTTGATCGCGGCGGCATTCGAGACCGCACGAGCACGCGTCCATGAACGGCTTTCTCACCGAAGAATTCCTTCTGTCGAACGAAACGGCGCGGCGTCTTTATCATCAGTTTGCAGCCCCGCAGCCCATTGTCGACTACCACTGCCATCTTTCGCCCCGCGATATCGCTCAAAATCGCCAGTTCGCCAATCTGTTCGAAATCTGGCTTGAGGGAGATCACTACAAATGGCGGGCCATGCGGGCCAACGGCGTCGCGGAAAAATACATTACCGGCGACGCCACGCCCTACGAAAAATTCCTGGCCTGGGCGCGAACCGTTCCCTATACGCTGCGCAATCCCCTTTACCACTGGACGCACCTCGAACTGCAGCGCTACTTCGGCATTACCGAACTGCTGGATGAAACTTCCGCGCCGTCGATCTGGGAACGCGCCAACGCCGCGCTATCGTCCGATCTGACCGCGCACGCCATTCTGAAAAAGTTTCGCGTCGAGATCGTGTGCACCACCGACGATCCTACCGACGATCTCTGCCACCACCGCGCCATTGCAAAATCGAATCTTCCGACTCAAGTGTTTCCAGCCTTCCGTCCTGACAAAGCGCTGGCCATCGGCGATGCCCAGTTCCTGCCCTGGATCGAGCAGCTTTCAAAAGCCGCCAACGTCGCCGTCGACAACCTGAATAGCTTTCTGACGGCTCTTCGCAGCCGTCACGACTACTTTCATTCTCTAGGCTGCCGGCTTTCCGATCACGGACTCGAGCATTGCTATGCGACTCCGTGTTCCGAGCCATCGGCCACGCAGATCTTCGCGAAGGCCCGCGAACGCCAGTCCATTACCGGGGATGAACGAATCCAGTTTGCGTCGTTCATGATGCTTTTTTTCGGTCGTCTCGACGCCGAAAAAGGCTGGACCAAGCAATTGCACCTCGGCGCCTTGCGCAACGTGAACACCGCCGCCCGCCGCAACCTTGGACCAGACACGGGTTACGACGCGATCGGCGATTTCCCTCAAGGACGGCATCTCTGCGCCTATCTCGACTTGCTCGCCCAGGAAAGCGCCCTGCCGCAGATGATCCTGTACAACATGAATCCGAAAGACACGTTTCAGTTCGCCACCATCGCCGGCAGCTTTCAGGACGGGACACGTCCCGGCAAGATTCAATTCGGCAGCGCCTGGTGGTTCCTCGACCAGAAGCAGGGCATGACGGCGCAGATCGATGCGCTCTCAAACGCCGGCCTGCTCTCGCGTTTCGTCGGCATGGTCACCGACTCCCGATCGTTCATGTCCTACCCGCGCCACGAATATTTTCGCCGCATCCTGTGTGACATCGTCGGACGAGACGTTACGCACGGCGAATTGCCCGACGACGACGCGCTTCTGGGTAGGTTGATCCAAGATGTCTGCTACCAGAACGCCAAGAATTATCTACAACTGCCGCTAACAATCATTTAGAGAATATGGTCTGTCATACCCGAGCGCCCCACCTTCGACGCTCGATAAGTCATTGATATTCAATTTGTTGCGATGGGTGTTCTGTCGTCGATGCCCCGACTCCGCGCCACGGGCAACCCGCTCCGCTTCCCCCGCAACTAACAAATTAGTTGACGTTTTTGAAGCTGCCGCGTCTCACTAAAGGGAAGGAGAAACCGTTGGCCCGCAGCAAGTCCGCAACCCTGACTGAAGCCGAGTTGCGCATCATGAACGTGCTCTGGGAGCGGCGCTCGGCCACCGTCCACGAAGTGCTCGACGCTCTGCCCGACAAGCCCGCGTTGGCCTACAACTCCGTGCTGACCATCATTCGCATCCTGGAGAAAAAGGGCTACGTGAAGCACATAAAAGACAAGCGCGCGCACGTGTACATCCCGCTGATTGATCGCACCGACGCGACCCGGTTCGAAGTGCGGCACCTGGTCAGCCGTTTCTTCGGCAACTCCCACGAACAGCTCGTGCTGAACGCGCTCGAAGAAACTAGCATCGACGCCGAAGAACTCGACCGCCTTCGCCGGTTGCTTGAAAGGAGCAAGTGAGCCCCAAATGACCGCGGCCGCCACCTTGAATCCGATCGCGATGAATGCAATCGCGCAGACCTCAGCGCTTCAGATCGTGAACTGCCTGGTTGAAGGCACGCTGATCGCGCTCTTCGCCGGCGCAGTCCTCAAGGCGGCTCGCCTGCAGAATTCGAGCACCAAGTTTGCGGTCTGGTTTTCCGCGCTCATGGGCATCGCGGCCTTGCCCGTCCTGATCGGAATTTCAGGCGCGTCAGGGGCGCACGGTACAAGTCCCGTTCAAGCCGGGAGTCACGCGGCGATCACGCTCCCCGGTTTCTGGGCTCTCCGCATCTTCGCGGCGTGGGCCGCAATCGCAGCCTGGTCGTTACTCGGTGTCGCCCGAGGCCTGTGGCATCTGCGCGTTCTACGCCGCAGTTGCGTCCCAGTCGATCCCGGGATGTTAGACGCGCGAGTGCGGGAAACTCTGGCGCGCGTCGGGTCGCCCGAGACCCCTTCGCATCGGCCGGTCGCACTCTGCACTTCCGACCTGGTGCAGGTTCCCACCGCCATCGGTCTGGTCAAGCCGGCCGTCATTCTGCCCAGTTGGATCCTGCAAGAACTTTCGCCCCAGGAACTCAACCAGATCCTGCTCCACGAACTGGCCCACCTGCGCCGTTTTGACGATTGGACCAACCTTGCCCAGAAGCTGGTCAAAGCGCTGTTCTTCTTTCATCCCGCGGTGTGGTGGATTGAGCGGCAAGTCTCCCTCGAACGCGAGATGGCCTGTGACGAAGCCGTGGTCGCAGAAACCGCCAGCCCGCGAGCCTACGCGGAATGCCTGGCCCATCTCGCCGAAAAAACTCTGCTGCAGCGCAGTCTCATCCGGCGCAGCCTGGCTCTGGCGCAAGCGGCGTTAGGACGCATTCGTCACACCTCGCTCCGCGTCGCTCGGATTCTCGACAGCAACCGGCGGACGAGCGCCGGACGCAGTTGGAAGCCCGCTGTGTCATTCGTGGCAGTATTCGCCATAGGGAGCGTCGCATGGATTTCCCGGACGCCTCGACTCATTGCATTCCAGGACGGCGATGCCGCTTCCGTTGTCATCCCGACAACTGCACGCATATCGCCCGCTGGACACGCCGGCACCCCGGTCGTCCCAACTTCCGAGTTGAGTGCATCGAAAGCAATTTCCGAACCGTCCGTTCCGGTGGTGCAAGCAAGTCTCAAACTTCATGCGACTCATCGCAGCTTTCAGAGTTCTAAGCGCGCCGTTGCCATGCGGTCCCAGGCTCCGGCTGCGATCCCGTTTCGCGACGGGCAAACGAGCCCGATTCAAACGAGTCTGGCCCAAATGTATTTTCATTTAGCCAATGCGGCGGTCACTCCCGTGGCCTTCACCGAAACATTTTTTGTAGTCATCCAGAATCCGGACAGCGGTTCCTCGGATCAACCGGTATTTCAGATCCAGTGGTGGCGTGTGACGGTTCTGCATCCGGCGATCGATCCCGACAGCAACAGAATTCCACCGAAGAAATC
>JBEKWZ010000421.1:0-4298 GCA_049512555.1 Candidatus Sulfotelmatobacter sp.
ATAGCCAGCCTCGCCGACTGGGGTAGCGAAATAGTACTGGTACCAAAACAGGAATGCAGGCTCGGGTGGCCACGGCGTCTGGTTGCCCGCCGGGCTGCTGATCAGATAGCCGCCGACGGAAACGAGCGCCTTGCAGCGTTCCGGCCAGAGTGCTGCCATGACGTCCGCCGTGCGTGCTCCCCAATCAAACCCGGCGACGATCGCCCTATCGATCTTGAGCGCATCCATCAGAGCGATGATGTCGAGGGCGACGGCCGACTGCTGGGCGTTCCGCATCGTTTCGCTGGAGAGAAAGCGCGTCGTACCGTAGCCGCGCAGGTACGGCACGATCACGTGGTAGCCCGCCGATGCCAACAAAGGCGTGACGTCGGCAAAGCTGTTAATGTCATACGGCCAGCCGTGCAGAAGAATCACGGCAGTGCCGTTGGCGGGTCCAGCTTCGACGTAGCCAACGTTTAAGAGCCCGGCATCGACCTGCTTGATGGGCCCAAATGAAACATTCGAAACGTTCTGCGCGCTGGATTGTGCCTTTGCAAGGCCGCTCATTCCCAATGTAACGGCAGCGATGATGGTCACGGCGGCCAAGACGGAATTGCGCAAAAAGCATCGGCGAACGGCGTAGAAGACTTTCTTGAGTTTCGTCATAGTGACTCCTCAGTTGAGTCTCATGGTGACTCCTTTGTTGGGTTCCGTGAGTTGGTGCGCATCCCGTTGCCAGAGGCGCTAAAGCTGATATGCGTGGATGGTCTTCGTCCTTGGATCTTTTCAGTGTCTTAAAGAGAATGGGCGCAATCAGTTTTTGCCACCACCCCGGAACCTACAGGATTTGTCCTGCGTTCTTCTACAGGTAGAGCTACGTGACTTTTCGATCCGAAAGAGGATGGATTCAGGCGTTTACCTGGGCTGTGTCATGCACGCATCCTGGTGTGCTACTAGTGTTCTGCTGGTGTCGTCGTTCGTAGTCAGGCTCAAATGAATGAGCCAAGCAACGAATACACAATTCAGCTCTTCCGAGCCATCAGAGATGATCCCAAGGGAGGCAGTTGCGCGGAAAATCCTCGAGGTCCAGCCGGAATTGCTAAGCCTGCAGGAAGTGGATCAGTGGTACACGGGGTCCTTCGATCCTGTCGCAGGAACATGCGGATCCATGACACTCGCGTACGATATGTTGCAGGAACTGCTTGGTGCCTTATCCGCACGGGGCGGCCACTACGAAGTTGCCGTCCAAGTGACACAAAATGCATTTCCGCCCATACCAGGACTGGTTCCGCCCGCTGATTACATTTGCGTTGCGGTGACTGACTACAACATCATCCTGGCCCGAACGGATCTTCCTCCATCGATCTTCCACTGGAATAACCCGCAATCCGGACAATTTGTAAATGAACTTGTGTTCCCAACTCCGCTCGGCTCACTGCCGGCTCCAAGGTCTTGGGCCTCGGTCGATGCGCAGTTTTTCGGACACGCTTTTCACTACATCAACACGCACCTTGAGTCTTTCGACCCGACAATTCGGGAATTGCAAGGCGGCGAATTGCGCGCAGGTCCAGCAAACACTTCCTTACCGGTGATTATTGGCATGGATTCAAACGCGCAGGCGTTCCCCTTACCGGAAGACCCGACTTACGTCGATTTTATTTCTGCTGGATATGACGACGTTTGGTCCAGGCTCTTTCCGGTCTGGTTCAGGGATGTTGTCACGGGCGGCCAGCGAGCAAGCACTTGGGCATTCGCTATGAGACTCCTCATTCTCGTGTCTGCCGGATCGCCTCGCTTCGCGGCATTCCGATTCACCCCACCCCCCTGTACTCACTACTCTGGAACGTCGCTACCCTTGATAGTCGTCACCAGGCTCTATCTCCTGCACACCACAGCGGCCATGGTTGGCGGGGTTTATCTGATCCTCTCAGGTCTCGGAAGATTTGTGGAAGAAGCATATCGGGGAGAGCCTCAAACGCCGGTGTTTTGGGGTCTGCGGCTCTACCAGTGGATCGCCCTTGTCACCGTGTTTCGGGGTGCGGCCATCACTACTTTAGTCAGAACTCCTCGTACTCTAGAACCGATCATGCACCCTTCCTCTGTCCTCGTTGCATTGGTTTGCGGAATTGCCGCGTGGTTCGTGAGTGGCATCGACTTTCCCGAGTCGAGCCGCAGATTTGCGCGTCTAAGCTAGCTGTTGTAACCAAGGCGATTTCACAAGTGAGCCAAAGGAAAATGGTTTTTATTCACGGTAGATGAGTGTCAACTAAGGATGCATTTCATCGCCCCCCCAGTAGAAGGCGAAGTCGTCTGACCACACGCCGCCACACTGCACGGCAATAGTGTGTTTTCCTTCTCCAATTGCTGGTACACGTGCTTCTCTCAACAGTGCGCCGAACCTTACGGCAGGGTAAAACGAGCTGTGGGACTGCCGAAGGGCGAGAATTCCCCGCCAAGTCTCTCCGGGAGTCACATCCGTCGTCAGGCCCGGTCCCAGGCTGAAAGACTCGGGCACGACCGCGCCGTCAACGCGAAGTGCTTCTCTCCATACCTTTGCACCAGACGACAACGTCTGCCCACTCGCATTGCGGCATTCAATGAAGTGCGAAGTACAAGTCAATGAAGCCGATGGGGTTGGTTATCGCTCAAGGGAATGATTGGTGAAACATCCCCATAGCACTCATTGGCGCCTAAGAAGGCCAGAATTCACGACGTAAGCTGCTACAACTCCAAAGAGCGGCCCTGGGCCACGTCCCATAGCATTCTCTTGCCACTGCGATACGAGAGGTTCACCATGTGCCCGGCTGCGGCGGCGTGGTGTCCGACCTCCGCCGTCTCATAGCTCGGCTGCCGGGTGCGAACGGCATCGATGAAATTTACGAGATGCTGAACGGTCGCATCTGGCTTGTCCGCAAATTTCAGATTCTCGGGTGCAGGCTTGACTCCGGTTCCCTGAGATTCCGCTCGGTGGTTTCCTTGGTTCAGAAATGCATCCTGCAGCGCTTTGGGCCAGCTGTCGATCGAGTATCCGTAATTCTCGCTCTTGTACTCCGCCTGCTCGATCATGTCCGCGCCCAGCAGAACGGAAAGCGACCCTTCTGTCCCCAAGAATTGGATTCCTTGACCTGCCGTGCTTGCGCTGTTAAACGTGCCGGCCATGTTGACACAGAAGTTGCCGTAGTCGAACAGGGCGTCGAGCGTGTCTGGTACTTCGCGCCCGTCCTGCCGGTTCAGGATTCCCCCGGACGCGACTACACTTTTCGGCATCTCTGCGCCCATGATGAAGTGGATGGAAGTAATGAGATGGACAAAGAGGTCCGTCGAGATCCCACCAGAATAGTCCCAATACTTGCGATAACGAAACACGCGCTCGGGATCATAGGCTATCTTTGGCGCGGGACCCAGCCATTCTTTCCAATTGAAGTTGATGCCCTCCTGCAGATCCGGAGGAATGGGGTAGTTCCAGGCGCCCGTGGAGCTGTTGCGGTTGTAGGATGCCGTCACCTTGGTCACCTTGCCGAGCGTCCCCGACATCACAATTTCCCGCGCTTTCTTGTGCTGCTCGGATGATACCCACTGGCTGCCTGCCTGAATGATGCGCTTGTTTTCCCGCGCCGCGCCGATGATTGCTGGTCCATCTTCAATTCTGAGGGTCATCGGCTTTTCGATATAGACATCCTTGCCTGCGCTCAGCGCGTCGAGCACGATGCGCAGATGCCAATGATCCGGCGTCGCCACGACCACAGCGTCGATGTCTTTTCGGTCCAACAGTTTTTTGTAGTTCGCGAAATTCGTCGCGATCTTGCCATCGGTGCGTTCCTTTGCGCGTTCGAGGTGTCCCTGGTAACAATCGCAGACTTCAATGAGGTTCGCCTGCTGGGTTTCTTTGGCTGACTCGAGCAATATATTGCCGCGAATCCCGAAGCCGATGAACCCAAGGTTCACGCGGTCGTTGGGTCCTGCAGATTTCGGCAACGGCGACGGAGGAAGGGCGATCAGCCTCCCATTTAGTACAAGCCCTAGGCCCGCCGCTTGAGCTGCACTGCGCAGAATGAACTCGCGTCTGGTGGAGTTTGACATATCCAGATTCCTTTCGAATTCCTGCGTCGTCCGAACGGCCAGAGACGGGCAGCGTTCTGAAACGGGAGTCTGAGAGAGCTTAACGCAAAACGACCAGCTTGGCCGCAATCAGTCGGGGAAAAACCCCCATAGCACTCTGCGACCGCATCCGCAATGCTACAATCCCCCGCGAGGGGGATTCAATGACGAACCTAGGTGGTGTAGTGCAGGCGTTGAAAAAAGAGCATGATCGGTTGAAC
>JBEKWZ010000422.1:0-4293 GCA_049512555.1 Candidatus Sulfotelmatobacter sp.
CAGCATGCGCAAAAACATTGAAGTATGCGGAGCCTGCGCCCGGCGAGCCGCCAAGCCCTGCGTGGAGGAAGACATGGTCGTGTTCGGTCCGGATGCGCTCACAGTTCCCCCCGCAGAGCAAATACAGGATCCAGACCGACGGCCCGCCGAATCGCCGCAGCGCTCCCTGCGAACGTCACGATCACGGCGATCGCCAGAATCACGGGCAACAGCACCGGAGGAATCGATATGTCGGAATTAAAGATCGAATGCCCGATTTGATGAGCGAGCACGCTGCCGACCGCAAATCCCGCCAGGCCGCCGATCAAGGCTAGCAGCGTCGCCTCGGCAAAGAAAATCGATGCGACCGCAAGCTTTCCCGCGCCCACCGCCTTCATCAGCCCTACCTCGGCGCGTCGTTCAAAGATCGCCGTCGCCATCGCCGCCGAAACGGCCAGCGCCGAGGAGAACAGAGCAGCCAGCGTAATCAGGAAGATCAGTCCCTCAATGCGCGTCAGCACTGCGCCCTCGTTTTGCGAAACCTGGCGAATTTGCTCGGCATGCGAGTGCGACATAGCCTCCGTCAGCTGCAGAGCAATCGCCTGCGGATACGGCGTGCAATACCACCGATCGTAGATCGCGCCCGACAAGCTCTTCGGATCGCGCCGCGCGAACGCATCTTCCGGCTTGGTCAGCGCGCTGACGTACACTCGCTTCACCGCGTCTGGACGCCCCAGAATCTCCTGCGCCAGCCCGAGCGGCGCCACGACTTCATCGTCTTCCGCTCCGCCCGTGGAAAGAACGCCGCTCACCCGCAGTTGACGGCCCGCAAGCGTGATCTCATCTCCCGGCTTCCCATCCAGTCGCGAAGCCAGTCGTTCTCCCAGCAAAACTTGCTGCGACGAATCCTCTGGCCACGCTCCCGAAACTTTCCACCAAGGGTAGGTCGAGCGTACGCCCGTGGTGAACTCATCGGTCCCGAACAAAATTCGCTTCGCAAAATAAGTCCCGACCAGCGTGACGTCCAGCCGCTTCCCGTCGCGTTCGATCGCCGCGTTCACCGGAAGCATGGGAGCAAATCCCGTAATGTTGTTGTGCCAGAAAATCCCTTTGATCTTGGGCAGGTCGGCTTCGCTGAGAAAAGCACCGTCGGTCGGAGGCTTGAGGTTCACCCCGCCAATTTCCACATCGAGGGAATCTTCCTGCGGAGTCACAATCAGGTTGGCGCCAATGGTGCGGAGTTCGCGGTTGATCTTGTCGCCGATGTCGGTTGCGACCGCAATCATCGCCGTCGCCACGGTCACACCCAGCGTAATCGCTGCTCCGGCCAGCACCTTGCGCCGCTTCTGCCGCCGGAAAGATTCGTAAACCAACCGGACGAACATCGCTTACTGTTGTGCGAACATGCGACCGCCGGCCGCAACGTCCGCCTCCTCGATGATCACCGCGTCCGCCGTCTGCGTGGCTTTGAGGGGCACAGGGTTGCAGCCCCCGGCCGTCCCCACCGACTGCGGATTAATCGGCGCGGCGCAGTTCTTGCAGACCACTCCGTTGCCGCTCTTGTAGAAACCGACGGCGCCGCAAATCTGGCACGCGTCGAAAACTGTAGCAATCTTGCCGTCAGGTTTCTGATAGAGCCAGAAGCGAACCGCGGTCCCGTTTTCCTGTGCCTGAAAGCGGTGCAGGTCGCCATCCGAAATCTGGGCTAGCGGAATACTCACACGACCGTTGGTAAACGTCACCTCGGTCGCCGCGGAAATGCTGCTGACGCTCTTGGCGTACACAAATTCCGCCGTGATCAGTGTGATGAAAATGAATGAGCAAGTCAGAACGGAAATCACCCACATGCGTTCGCGGCGCGCAGTCCATGCTGCTTTGCGCCGTTCCGCCGGGGAAGCCGCGGCCAACAGCGGCTCGCGCCGTTTGGCTTCGAACAGGATCATCAGCGCCGCCAGCGCAAGAATGGTCACAAAGAAAAACCAGTCATTGCTCACGATCGGCCCGATGATTGCCATCTCCCGCTTCGACGAGGCAATCACACCGCTCTCAGAAAGTTCATGCAGTCCGGAAATGATCAGTTGCGCCGCTACCAGAAACATAATGGCCGTCGTGATGCGGAAAAACTTCTGCAGGTCGACGCGCACGCTGCCCTTGACGAACATCACGCCAAACGCAATCGCCGCCAGCACGCCCAGCAGCGTGCCCAGAAAACTCATCAGCGCGGTCGAGTTCAGGGTCACGCCGGCCAGCATCAGAACGGTCTCCGCGCCCTCCCGCAACACCATGAGGAAGATGAACGCGAACAGCCCGAACCACGCGTCATTGCCCGCCAGCAACCCGACCTTGCCCTCGATTTCGCCCTTCAGCTTGCGCCCCGTCTTCATCATGAAAATCACCATGGTGATGACGAAGAAGGCGGCCACCAGCATGATCCAGCCTTCGAAGACGTCTTCGTTCAAATTCGTGCGGGAGAGGACTACGGCGACGCCGATGCTGCCGAGGAATGCTGCTACCAGCGCGGCATACACGGTCTTGCGCAATTCCTGACGCCCGATCTTGGTTAGGTAGGCCAGGGTGATGCCGACGATCAGCGCAGCCTCGATGCCTTCGCGGAGGGTGATAATGAAAGCCTGCAGCATTTCAGCGAGTCCTATGATTGCAGCGATTTAGATTATGAAAATGAATTTCAATTTCATTATCAAGAATAGTCCCGCCCTGCTGCGACAGTCAATCCGCCACCTCACAATCGCATGTGATTAGGATCACACTGCGGAATTCCAGCCCTGAAATGCATCGGGATGCAGGGAAGGGATTAAATGTTTCTTACCTTCGAAAATGTGAGCACTTTCGAACAGTTCCTCTAGTGTCGTGTCTCTAGAGTTTGCCTAGAGAGGGCCCACCATGTCGTTGCAGGAAGAATCGAATTCCGAAATCAAAGAAGGCACAGCCACCTATTACCCACCCCTTACAACCGATGCGAGTGATCTGCCTTACCAGTTTCGCGACCATATCGCCCCCAAGAACAAAGCCGGGTTGATCTTGATGACACGGCCTAAGGTTCTCTTGGTCGACGACGACGAAAAGGCGATCTCCACGACACGAAAGATGCTGGAGAGCAAGGACTGTGAAGTAGTGCCGGCAACCAGCGTCGTCGAGGCACTCCGGCAGATTGCCGCGCGCCTCTTCGATGTTCTCATCACTAACCTTTACATGCCGAATCCGGGGGACGGTTTCGCGATTGTAACGGCTATGCGTCACTTTCAGCCCGATGTCGTGACGCTGGTAGTTAGCGACCATCCCGACGTGAGCAAGGCAATGGCGGCGATCCCGCTGTCAGCAGATCAAGTCCTGGTGAAGCCCCTCGACGTCGAGCAACTTGCTGCACTCATCGATACGGGAAAGCGGGCCGCTAACCCTCCTCCAACGAAAGCCAAGGAAGATGTCGCTTCGATTCTGGAGCGCGATGCCGAGATCACGATACAGCGATGGCTGTCACGAGTGGAACAAGTCAGGGAATTGACTTCTGTTCTGCTGCCGACAAAAGATCGCATTGAGTACCTTCCTGATCTGATGAGAAGCATTACTGCACGGCTGCGAGCCGCCCGCACTTGGGACGCGGCTGACCGCGCCTCTCTCTCGGCGGTGGCACACGGACAACTTCGGTATCGGCAAGGCTACACTGCCCCACTGATCGTGCAGGAGTCGCGAATCTTGCAGGTGTCCATTTTCGAGACGATCGAACGTAATTTGGGTACCTTGGATTTCACTTCGGTGCTGCCGGACGTAATGATTATCGCTGATGAGGCCGATTCTCAGTTAACACAGAGCATTGGCAGCTTTCTGACCATGCAGCGGGCGATGGCCCCGGCGTACTCCGCCTGAAATGGCCTGGACTCACATGCCGCAGAGGGCAGGAAACTGATTGTTGAAGCACAGGAAACTGTTTGTTGAAGTGAAGGAGAATAATCATGTTGTCGCAAAGACTGACCGCCGAGCCTCAGAGGACCGCCCCCGTTCTCACGGGAGGCGCTGCCACCGATCTTCTACCGCCCTACGCACGCCACCTGGTCAATCCAATCACGCGACCTAAGATTCTACTGGTCGCTGACAATTTCGCTCAGCTACTCTTGACGCGCGAACTGCTGGAAACACAAGACTGTACGGTAGTTTCCAGCGTGGGCGTCAAAGGGGCTCTTCGACAAATTGCCAGACAGAACTTCGACGTGCTGATTACCGACCTGCACCGGCCAAAGCCCGAAGGTTGTCTCGCCGTGGTCGCTGCCATGCGTGACAAACATCCGGCGGCCTTGACCA
>JBEKWZ010000423.1:0-4285 GCA_049512555.1 Candidatus Sulfotelmatobacter sp.
CGGGGCTGGGAAGAATTGCTCTTGGACAAAGAAATTGACGCCGTGTACATCGCCACGCCGGTCCACCTGCACGCCGCGCAGGCAGTTGCGGCCGCCGATGCCGGCAAGCACGTCTTGTGCGAAAAGCCGATGGCCATGAGCGTCGGCGAGTGCGATCAAATGATTGCTGCTTGCCGGGCAAACAACGTCAAGCTGGGCATTGCCTATTACCGTCGCTTCTATCCCGCTCTTGGACGCATCAAGGAGGTCCTCGCAGCCGGCGAGCTCGGCGAGGTCGTTTTCGTTCAAATCAATGCTTTTGAGTGGTTCGACCCACCACCCGACCACCCCCGCCGTTGGCTCATTAAGCGGGAGCAAGCCGGCGGGGGGCCGATGTTTGACTTCGGCTGTCACCGCCTGGAGCTGTTAGTCAATCTCTTCGGCCCGGTCCGCCGAGTTGCCAGCATCATTGGCAACGTGGTGTTTGACCGTGAAGTAGAAGATACCGCCGCCGCCCTGTTACAATTCGAGCGAGGTGCATGCGCGGCCTTGTCCGTCACCCACGCCGCGTTTGAGCCCCAGGATACTCTAGATGTTTTTTGCACGAAGGGCTCCCTCCACGTCGCGGAGCTTAACAAAGGGGAGGTCAGGATAACGCGGGCTCATGCGGCAGAGCGCGTCGAATCGCACCCGCCGGCAGCCAACGTGCATCAGCCGCTGATCGAGGATTTCGTCGACGCGGTCCTCACGGGCCGTGAACCTAAGGTGAATGGTGAAACGGGCAGGATGGTGGCAAGCATTGAAGAGGAGATGACGACACGCGCGCGCCGAGGTGAAAATCGGCGCTGTTAAGCACACTCGGGATTGCACCAAAGTTGCGTCAGAACCGATTTAAGTACAGAGCGACAATCGCCTCATGAACCGGCGTGCGGCTCATGTTCAGCTTGCCGGCGATCTCCTGCTCCGATCCCTGATAGCCCGAAGGCAGAACTCCTTGGCGAATGGCGTCCTTTAGCGCGGGCATAGGCATCGTCAACCAAGGAGGGTTTCCTCTCGGTTTCGGTGACGAGTTCTGTCAGCGGAAAGCTCATTACTGAAAGTAACAGGCGAAGCGTTCCATACAACAATAAATTTATCATTTGACAAACAGCTCATCTTCCATACAAGTTTACATACATACCAACTCCCCTCGAAAATATGTCTCGCAAATCCGATCCGCCTCCCGGCAAACCAACCGTTGATCTACTTCAGACGGAAGACTTGGAATCGGCCACCGTCCGAAAGGTCGCCTGGCGGCTCGTTCCTTTTCTGTGTCTCATTTACGTGGTCGCCTTCGATGTTTGTCATCTCGCTGCGCCGCTCCGCGAAACTTTCTATCCTGGAACCTACAACGCAACATTAAACCCGGCACTAA
This sequence comes from Candidatus Sulfotelmatobacter sp., assembly GCA_049512555.1. Lineage (GTDB taxonomy): Bacteria > Acidobacteriota > Terriglobia > Terriglobales > Acidobacteriaceae > Sulfotelmatobacter. The sequence continues at coordinate 1,394 of JBEKWZ010000423.1, forward strand.
AACGTTAACTGAAATGAAAACCTATAAAATCGCAGCTATCCCAGGAGATGGCATCGGAAAAGAAGTCATCGCCGCCGGGCTTGAAGTCCTCAACGCCTGCGCCGCCAGTGACGGGGGCTTCTCCCTTGTATGGCAAACCTTTGATTGGAGTACTGACTATTACAAAAAGCACGGTGTCTTGATGCCGGAAAACGGGCGCGAACAGTTACTAAACTTCGACGCCATTTACTTCGGTGCGGTTGGCGCTCCTGACGTGCCGGATCACATTACCCTATGGGGGCTGCGGCTCGCGATTTGCCAGCCCTTCGACCAATACGCCAACGTGCGTCCGACCCGGATTTTCCCTGGCATTCAAAGTCCCTTGCGGGGAGTCACAGCCAAGGATCTCGATTGGGTGATTGTGCGCGAAAATTCCGAAGGAGAATACGCCGGACAAGGCGGCCGCTCGCATCGAGGACTACCCCAGGAAATCGGCACGGAAGTTGCCATCTACACCCGCACAGGTGTGACGCGTATCATGCGCTTTGCCTTCGAGCTGGCCCGTTCACGTCCGCGTAAGCTGTTGACCGTTGTGACGAAATCCAACGCTCAGCGCCACGGCATGGTCATGTGGGATGAAATCGCGGCCGAGGTTGCGCAGGACTTCCCTGATGTCACTTGGGACAAAATGTTGGTCGATGCAATGACTGCGCGCATGACCCTTAAACCCGGCACTCTCGACACCATCGTGGCGACGAACCTGCACGCGGATATTCTCTCCGATCTGGCTGCGGCGCTGACCGGTTCGCTCGGCATCGCGCCTACGGCGAACCTCAACCCCGAGGGGAAATTCCCGTCGATGTTCGAACCCATCCATGGTTCGGCTTTCGATATCACAGGCAAAGGAGTTGCCAATCCTATCGGGGCCTTCTGGACCGGCGCTTTGCTACTCGATCACCTTGGTGAGAAGAAGGCCGCGGCCCGGCTCCTGTCGACTATTGAAGCAGTCGTAGCGGACAAAGCCAATCATTGCCCGGATTTGGGCGGCCACGCCACGACTCGCAAAGTCACGGTGGCGGTGATCGCCGCATTGCAAAATCCCGCCAGCCATCCCGCAGGCAAATCTCATGATCTCGTCCAGGAACCTGTTACAACCGGGGTTTGAGGTTGCTTGTCGAACAAAGATAGTCCTTACGAGCTATGGAAAGGTCCTTCGCTGGGCGTACCGCATTAAATTGCAGAGGTAGAGTATATCACGTCCGCTGATAGGGGATCAACAGAATGAATTATACAATGCTGGAAGGAGCGAAGTTATTAAGTGCTAAGATGAAACGCTTTATCGAGTTCGATGTGCTTCGAGGGGTCTTGCTGTTGATGATGAGCGTCGATCATTCGCCCTCGTCACTTCGCCGCTTTACCGACCAGCCGCTGGGGTTCTTCTCCACTGCTGAATGCTTCGTGTTCGTCTCAGCATTCCTTGCCGGCATGCTCTTTCGCAAACGCGCCGAAAAGCTCGGGTTCGCCGCTGCTCGCTCGTCTTCGATTCACCGGGCTGGGCGCATCTACCGGGCACATCTCGTCACTCTTTGCTTCGCATTTGTTCTCGGCAGCTTCTTCTTATCCGAACTTCCTGGCATCAGAAATCTGTTAGACCACTATCTGATGGATCCATGGGCGGCGATTGGTGGATCACTGGTGCTGCTTTTCCGTCCGCCCTTGATGGACATCCTCCCGATGTACGTCCTATTCTCTCTTCTCACACCTGCCGCTTTCGGAGCAGCTCAACGATGGGGATGGAAGACGGTCCTTTTTGTCAGCTTTTCGGCGTGGGTCATCGCGCAGACACATGTCAGGGATATGTTAGTAAATTCATCCAAAGATCTTTCGTTCGTCCAACTCGGTCCGTTCGATCTTCTCGCCTGGCAGTTTCTATGGGTCGGCGGGCTGTTCATCGGTCAGCGCTTTCTGGAAAACAAGTCACTGCTGCCGATGCCTCATCAGCTACGACCGCTCTTAGTTCTCTCGGCGATGGCGTTTCTTTCCTGGCGTTGGATTTCTATCACGAGCGACCCCGATCCAATTACTCAAACATGGTTGTTCGATAAATGGCATCTCGGACCGTTACGCCTAATCAACTTCGCTGTAGCCGCTTCCGTCACCGCGACATTCCTTAAGTATCTGAATCGCTGGGAAGCGCCTTTGCGACCATTTTTGCTGATCGGTCGTCACATGCTTCCTGTTTTCTGCAGCCAGATCTGTCTTTCTGTGTTGCTCATTGGCGGCACTGAGTCTGGCTTAACTATTGAGCCGATCACTTCCGCCTTAGTAATCTGTCAGCTGCTCACCGCACCCCTGTTCGCCTGGTTTTTGGAATTGCGGTCGGTCGCTAAGCAATCGGCTCGCCCAATAACTCCGGCGCTGGGCGCTAAGCACCAGATCTCGCTCGCGGAGACAGGCATGAAAAGGCATCCATTGCCTTCTCGCACCGTCAGGCAACCAGTTTTACACCCTCTGTAGAACGCTCTTTTAACAAATGCAAAGCGAATTGAATCCGAGACTACCCTGTCCAACGAATCTTTACTTCAAACGGCAGAACCAAATTATACACGCCTGTCCCAGGAGCACAATCACAAGCCGAAATCGTGGGAACTTGGATAGATCATCCCCACCGCGTGGCAACCGGACGAAAATGGTGATGAGCTTCAAGGCTGGCAACCACTTACGATTCGCTGAGGCCCTGGTGGCAATCTCGATTTATGCCAACGCGTTTGCGGCAGACGCTCAGGTCGCTCCGGACATTGCTTCTACGTCCGCTTCTGCCTCAGCAACTGCAACTCTGAACCTGCGCGTTCCGGTGATGCCCGGTGGCACTCCTCCACTGGCGCCCACGCTCCTTCCGTTGGTCCGTTTGAG
>JBEKWZ010000424.1:0-4279 GCA_049512555.1 Candidatus Sulfotelmatobacter sp.
GAGCCACTCAACGAGGAAGAGGACCAAAGCCACAACGGGGTTCACGTCTCGCGTTCAGAACGAAGTACGTTACAGCAGAATTCGTGCGAGCCGGCGAAGCCGAGGATTTTACGTTCGAGGGGAAAGAGTTCATAGCGGGTGGCTCATAAGCTGGGGGGTATCGGGTACCGACGGGTCATTGCTTTATTTATCATGAAGAGATTAGACACGAAAGCTCTAAACCAGCGACCTGCTGCTGGTCGTCATGATCGAAACTTATGAAGGCGTTCGCGGGCATGATGCATTCCTCCGTTTCGGTTCAGTTGTGTCCAGAGGGACGTGGCTTTAGTCGCGACAGGCCTGTCAGCACCAATTCGATAGAGCGATCGATTACCGGCGTATGAAAGAGCTCGTCATTTTCTTCTATAGTCAAACCATTTGCAGACGCAATCTGCTTACGCCCGGCTCCGGCGAAGGCGTTCCAAACGGCGGTTCTATCGATGACACGGTCATCCCGAGTGGTTCCATCCGTTTCCTTGACAACCGGCTTTTCATATAAGCCTTGAAGGGGCGTCGGGCGGCAGAAATCCTCCGGCATATGTTTGCCTTCAATCGCGTTGACAACCTGTTGTGTGGCGCCGCCGAGGAAACCGGCTAGATAAAGCGGCTTCTTTTCCTTGACTGCTAGGAACGCTTCCTCGATTACGCCGGGATACCGCCCTGCGTAACCCGACGCACGGCCACCGAGGCAGAACCGGACGTGACTGGCATCGTTGAGTCGCTGGCGAAGAAACGTTAGTCCTCGGGCGCGGACATACTGATATAAGCCATTGTTGGGGCCGGCGCGGCGGGCTTCGCCGTCGAATGCCTGCAATTCCTTTGGAAGTCCTGCGGTTTCTACGCGTAAAGTTGAACTTAACTGTTCGAGATCCCGCTCCGGAAGGTACGGTTTGTCGGGCCAAGGCAGAAGATTTAGGAGTAAAGGCTGCTCATCGGCAGCAGCTTGATCGGGCGAAAGCGGGATCGGAGCCTGCACCTGGCGCGCGAAGCCATAGACTGCCTCCATAACTCCATCCTCGCGCCAATCATGGCCGAAAACCACGCTCGCTCCCTGGCCGAACAGCGCTGCAACAATCTGCAGGGTAGTACGGTTCACCTGGCCAAGCGGGAATCCGCGTTGCGGGCTATCATCGCTTTCTGAAATCGAAAGATTGATTACGCAGCCTGCAAGAGGACGTTGAGGGAGTGTCACGGCGTGGCTCCTTTTGTTGCGGCCAGTGTATTGGGTGTAACGAGGCGGGTGCCCGATGGTGCATACGTCTGGACAAGTGCCAATGCAGCTTCGTAATTGCCCGCCCGTAGAGGCGGGTCCGGGTAGAGAATCAGACGCGGCGTAGTTGCCGGTGCCTTTGAATCTGTCAGGACCCGGCACGCGCGCAAGAGTGCCGACATGCTCGGCGCAAAAGAAAAGACGCGCAACTCCGCCGTCGCGGGTAAATCTCCGTTGTCTTGCATCTGTTTTACACGGCGCATAAAAAGAAGGAACCGGAGCCCTTCGCGTAGCGCGAGAAAGAGAATCCGCAGAAGATTCCCATCGGGAATTCGGACGCTGGGGACACGATCGAAGGGCAGCGCTCCGGCCGGATGATCCAGTCCGGTGCGGGCTTCCACCAGGACCGCAGGTGTCGCATATTCATCTGCCCACAGTACTTCCTGTTTGCACCAATAACGGCCTTCATACACTTCGGTGCGGAGCATGACGATCAGCGAGGACCCGACGCCTCGCTCCAGCTCCTTTTGCCAGTCGCAACCGGACGGGAGGTCAGCGGCATCGTAAAAGGCCTTCAGCCAACTCACCGTATCGATCTGATGCTTCAGCGCGAGCGCTAACGGCAACCCGTCGATCTTCGCGTGGCTGATAAATAGACGCAGATGCCCCGAAGGTTGGCCCGGAACCTTCGGGAGCCCTTCAGCGAGTAGAACGCGGCATTCATGCAATACGCGCAGTGCGAGCATCGCTGGACGTATTGCGCTTTCTCCCAGATCGTGAACCTGCAGGAGCTGATGGCTGGCCAGAGACGGACGCTTGCCCGAATACAGGCGTCCCGTACGCTCGTCCATCGCAATCGCCAGCATCGTGTGGCGGCCGTTCGATGCTCTGGTGAACGTCCAACATTCGGCCAGCCAATCCCAGAGGGGGTCCCCGCCTTTATCGAGTAAGGCGCGATCGATGAAAACCACCGTCACGGTGTGGCCAAACGCATCGAGGGTAGCTGCTGGGGAAAGCGTTGGTGCGGCTGAGAAAATTTCCAGTTGGATTCCCAGATCATCACCGGTTGCCAGATAGTTACCGGCTTTTTCTCCTCCCTGGAACGCCCGCAGGATGGCCTTCTGGTACGGCAGGACATCGGCATCGTCCGTGTGCCGGAAGAGAAGTATTTGCAATGGAGCAGCCGTGGGCATGATTCCTGGACCCACCCTTATGTAAAGTGACTTCAAAAAATAGGTGGCAGACAATGATAATGCAAGTGCTCAATACTGATTCAAACGGCGCTGCAGGACTCGGGGTGAACGAAGCAGGATGAGCACGCTACAGGAGGTTCAGCTGTGCATTGTCCTCCGTCAGATCATACAAACACCGGACCTGCCGGACAAAGTCGCTCTGCCCACCGTAGCTTGGGTGCCTGACCTGCACTGCTTCCGTGAGGGCCGCCAAACGGAATGCCACTTTCGCCGCATCGTTGCCGATCGCGACAAGTCGGCGCGGCCGCAACATTCCAACCAATTCAGCAAGGAGCGCCTCGCCCACCGCGCGTTCGTGGGGGCGATGCGACCTATTGCTAAAGGGATCGTCGGGTTCGTGAGGATGAAGCGGAAACACGTTCCAGAGGAATACGGCAGCGGGAACCAATGCGAGCATCCTCCAGATGACCGCCGCGGTGCGCTCCGCCACCATTGATCCCGTTGTCGCCCTCTCGATGGATATATTCCAGCGCGTCGCGAGTATAGTGAGATGGACGTCATCGGTGAGGGCGAGGCCCGTGCGGCGTCCTCCCCGATGGCCGAGATCGCGTCCAATCCATAGCGCATCGATTTCGGTTGCCGCCGCCGTTTCCAAGAGGTCGAGCAAGGCCTTCGATCTTCGCGATGGCGCGTCTTCGAGGTCGTGAACGGTGCATCGGTCGGAATAAGGATTGAAAACGTTCTCGAATTTCAGTCCTTGTAAGGAGCTAACGAATTCCGCTGGCCTCACGGTTTGCTCCCTTTCAAAGGTGCGTATTCGATTGTGCGCTTGGTCCGATCTCCGATGATGACGCCTCCGTTATTACTCTTGACCTGCCGAAACACATCATAGCCCCTTAGAATCGCAATCTCCCAGAGGCTTAAGGGGCAGGCCTCAACCTCGTAACCGGCAACGAACTGCTGGACCGTCTTCAACAGATCCAAGGACACAGATGTTTGAGCCTCGAAGTAATTCAATTCCTTGGCGCGCGCGAAGACCCAGGCCGTAAGGCCTTCTTCGACGACAATCGCGCGTCCGCCGTCCTGTGCTTCGTCCACCTTGGGGTTACTCTTGCGTTTCTGTTTCAGGAGCGCCCGGAAGGTAGGCGACCAGTGCAGAATGGCCGCGTGGGCAAAATGAAAAACATCGTGGAAGCGATATCCGTCCGGATCACGGATGTTGTCGGTCAGAGGATCGCCGACAAAAACGCCGTTCAAGCGCATGTAGCTGCGTCCGCTGGTGCGTTGGTCCATCGTGATCGCGAAATGCGCGGGAAGCTGTTCTTCCTCAGGAAAATTATGATCGAACGTTGGAAGGCTGGCATAGTCGGGCGGAATAAAACGGCCTCTGGTCTTGGCAATATTCATGCGAACTACTTCCGCGAAAGTGACGCGGGCTGCCTTGAGCGCCCGCAAATACCAGTCGGCAAACACCGCGGCCTTGGCTCTTGCGTCATCCACCGATGTCCGCAGAACAAAGAGGCCGGCAGCCGCTTCTCCCAGTTGAAGAAGCGCAGTGTCGAGTTCGGGAACCATAATTGGCGTCGCCACGTGGGAAATCGGGCTGTCCAGAAGGTCGTTCGCAGCAACGGAAGTCGCGTAGTTCTCCCCGCTGGCCGCTCCTGCAAGGATTTCATCCACGCGAATCTCTAACCTGCGGCACAGAGCCGTGAAATACCATAGTGCATCGCCGAATTCTTCTTCTACGGCGTGCCGGTAGCCCGCATAGGCTTCCCGCTCTCGGTGGAACTTCTTGGCGGTCGCCATGATGCTTCCGACTTCGCCGAACAGGCCGAGC
>JBEKWZ010000425.1:0-4273 GCA_049512555.1 Candidatus Sulfotelmatobacter sp.
TTCCCCGTCTGGGCGTTCTCGCTATCGACATTACCGATGACCTGCGCTCCCGGCTCTCACTGCGAAATCCCACTGGAGTTATCGTCGTGGGCAGGGCCGCCGATCTGATCTTGCCCGACACCGGTCTGGAGGCCGGCGACATTATCCATCAACTCAACTCCACGCCCGTCGATTCCGTGGATTCGCTCCGCACCCTCGTGGCAGGTCTGAAGAAGGGCGACCCGGTCGTGCTGCAAGTCGAGCGCGACGGCGGCCTGCTGTTTGTAAGCTTTGAGATGGAGTAAGGGAGTCCCGAAATTGGCAGCGTAAGTCAACTCTGTCATCCTGAGCAAAGCGAAGGACCTGTGCAATCCGCGGCGTCGCCTCGCTGCCGGCAAAGTTGCAGAGGTCCTTCGCTTCGCTCAGGATGACAAGAGTCAGGGTAGCGAACAGCTATCGTCCCGCGCCCGCCCCTGACGCCTTAAGTTTTCTCGCGCTCTCGATGGCAACGCCCAGCCCTGTCCCGATCGCCTCCACCACGCTCAAGTCGTCCGCGGTGAATGCGTCCTGACCGGCGCGATACAGCGCCAGCACGGCCGCCACTCCGCCCGTTCCTTCGAGCGGCACCGCCAGCGCCGAGCGCAGCGTGCTGTATTTCGTGGGATCGTTCAAATACCCGGGCTCGACTGACGGATTTCCGTTCAAGATCGCCTTGTGGTTTTGTGCGACCCAGCCCGAGAGCCCTTCTCCGTGCGGAATCCGCAACGAAGAAAATAGCCGGAAGTTTTCTCCGCTCACAAACTCCGCCGTAAGCGTTTCTTGCTTCGGACAGTACACGGCCATCGAATCGTGCGGCACCAGATGCTTCAACCGCACCGCCAGCAGCGAGCAAATATCAGCAGTGCCCATGATCGCCGTGCTCTGGCGGCTGAGTTCGATGATTTCCTGACTTTGCTGCCGGGCCGCCGAAATCCGAATGCCGGAGTCCGCGGCCTGTCCCGCAGCCGTACCCACCGGCTCAGCCGATTCTGCAAACCCAGCTGCCGGGGCCGATCCCCGTTCAACTTTAATATCGGTCGACAATTTCGGCGGAGCCTGCAGCGGCTCGGCGCTGGCCATCTTTTCGAGTTCAACGTAACGGCGCCGCAGAATCGCCACCACCCCCGGATCGAAACTCTTGCCCGCATCCGCCACCACCTTGGCCATGGCTTCATCGAGCGGCAGAGCCTTACGATATTGCCGGTCCGAGGCCAGAGCGTCGAGGCAATCGACTGCGGCCAGAATGCGCGCCCCGATCGGAATTTGCTCGCCGGCCAGCCCGTTCGGATAACCGCTGCCATCCCACTTTTCGTGATGCGCGCGCACGATCGGCACCACCGGATACGGAAAGTGAACCTGCTCCAGAATCTCCGCCCCGACGATGGGATGGATTTTCATCTTCTCGAATTCTTCCGGCGTCAGTTTCCCCGGTTTCGAAATGATGTGCTCCGGCACCGCGAGCTTTCCGATATCGTGCAGGACTGAAGCCGCGCGCAGCGCCTCGGTCTCGTCTTCGCTCAAACCTAGTTCCTTCGCCAGTTCCATGGCGTAGATCCGCACCCGCTGCAAGTGTTCGCCGGTGGTTTCGTCTTTGGCTTCAATGGCCAGGGCGAGCGCTTCAATGGTCCGCAGGTGCAGGCTCGAAACTTGCTCGACATGCTGCTTCTCGGCTTCCAACTTGCCGAGATACAAACGATACGATCGGTACATCAGGTAAATCGCCGGCAGAACCAGCAACGACGATTGCCATCCGATATGTTTGTTCAAGAAGTTGACCAGCCCCGCCACCGCTGCTCCCACCATGTAGTACGGGAACAACCAGAGATGAAATTCCCCCCAAACGCTGGCGATGGGCTTGTCCTCAGTCAGCCCAATAATGGTGGACATGGCCGCCGTGTTGCAGGCGAAGTGGACGATGGCGGCCACGAGAAGAGCGAGCGGACCGGGAGCGTGCAGCACGTAAATCACGACCAGCTTGTATGCGCCGTACGCGGCCGCACCCGAAACCGTGACCTGCGACAGATTGAATAGCAACTGCACCGGCTTGACCTGTCGCGCCGGCCTCCAATAAGACTGCGTCAATGTGTTGGCGAGTCCGATCGCCAGAGTCTCCGGCAGGCTCAGTTCCAGAATGCCCATCAGAGTGAACAGGAAGTTCACGGACAGCGTGCTCTCAACGCCGGGCAGCACCACCTTCAACGACGACGCCAGCGACGCGGCAATCAGATAGCAAGCGAACTTGACGGGATCAGTCGATTGCCAGTGGAAGAACACCGGGACAAAGCAGGCACACGCCGCCGCAGCCATCGCGGCGATGAACGCACGTGCGCCAATGGATCGACCCCACGACATGAGAAGTGCTTAAATTTTCAACGATTTGCAGCCTCCTGTCCGCCCAAAAACAGTCCTCGCCATTACCATCGTTTTCTCCAGCAAAATCAATGGTTTACGAGCGCCCGCATGCAACTCGACCGAGGACCATGGCGACCGGTCCGTGGGACAATTTGGCTCATCTAGCGTCCATGGGACAATTTGTCCCTGATGAACTTCGCAGCACCTCCTCTAAGCCTTTGATAAATAAGGCATATCCGTTCCCGATTTGGTACCGCAACTGCACTTCTAAGGTCACTTGGGGAGAGGTTACGCGCCGGTTGGCGCGAGTTTAGTGGGGGATTTATGAAAAAGTTCGTGCTCTTATTCTTGATCGCGACGGTGACGGTGGCAGCACATGCCGACCCGTCGAAACTGTCGCCCGAACTTCAAGGCTATACCTCGACCCAGCCGGTTCAGGTCATCGTGCAATACGCGCCCGGAACGCAGGTGACCTGCACCGGATTGCTTGGCCTCGTGGATTGCCTGGTAAACGACGTAGTGAACCTTGGGGGCACGATTCTGGGAGACTTGCCGATCATCAATGGCATCGTCGCCCAGCTCGATGGCAACGCCATCCAGAGTCTCTCCAATAAGTCGAACGTCGTCTACATCAGCAGCGACCGGCCCTTGACGCCGTCTCTCAGTAACGCCGCCGTAGCGGTGAACGCACCATATGCCTGGCAGTCGGGCTATACCGGCGCCGGAGTCGGCGTGGCGCTGATTGACAGCGGCGTGAGCAGCCATCCCGATCTCAACCTGGGCATCCTTCCTTTCTCTCGAGTCGTGTACCAGCAATCGTTCGTGCCGGGTAATTCGTCAGCCAACGATCAATACGGGCACGGCACGCACGTCGCGGGCCTGATCGCCGGCGATGGCCTCAGTTCCACCGGTGCTCTCTACACCAAGACCTTCAAGGGAATCGCGCCCGGCGCCAGCATCATCAACCTGCGCGTCCTCGATCAGAACGGCGCCGGTACCGACAGCCTGGTCATCGCCGCCATCAACCAGGCGATCTCTCTGAAGTCGCAATACAACATTCGCGTGATCAACCTTTCGCTGGGCCGCGCGGTGTATGAGACTTACACGCTGGACCCGCTCTGCCAGGCAGTCGAGAAGGCCTGGCAGGCCGGCATTGTCGTGGTGGTGGCTGCGGGCAACAATGGCCGCTACCAGCCCACCGACGGTTATGCCACGGTCACATCGCCCGGCAACGATCCTTACGTGATTACTGTCGGCGCTATGAAGCCCATGGGCACGCCCACGCGCGTGGACGATCTGATCGCCAGCTACAGCTCCAAAGGTCCAACCGTGGTCGACGCCGTCGTAAAGCCCGATATCGTTGCGCCCGGCAACCTGCTTACTTCGCTGGAAGCGCCGAATTCGACTCTTTACAACGAACTTCCCGGCAACCAGGTCCCGTACAGTTACTACGTCAGCGGCGGCACCACCGCCTCTTCTTCGAAGTACTTCACGCTGAGTGGAACCAGCATGGCGACAGGCATCGTCAGCGGAGTCGTGGCCGACCTTCTGCAGAAAAGTCCCAGCCTCTCGCCTGATCAGGTGAAAGCCCGCCTGATGCTGACCGCCTACAAGACATTCCCGCAGTCGAGCAGCACGACAGATCCGACTACCGGGATCACCTACACCGATCAATATGATGTCTTCACCATCGGCGCCGGTTATGTGGATGTCGAGGCTGCCCTCAAGAGCACCGTCGTAGCGAAGGGAACGGCGATGTCTCCAATCGCTACGTTCAATTCGAACACGAATCAGGTGACGATGACGGGCGATCCATCTGCGGTATGGAATACGTCATCCACTTGGTCAGAGCCTGCCGTCTGGGGGAATTCTCAGTTTGTTGCCACCGGTCAAAGCTCGACCG
>JBEKWZ010000426.1:0-4273 GCA_049512555.1 Candidatus Sulfotelmatobacter sp.
AGACCAGCGCCGGGGCTGACTGCGCTCCCTGCTGCCGCATCACGCCCGCGCCCACTTCGTCCAGTTCAGCTTCGTAATGCCGGGCCGCACTGCGGCCCGCATGGCTTCCAGCATGAGACGAACCACCAGGCCGGCGGCGCGCATTCCCGCGAGTTGCTCGGGCTCTTCGATCGACATGCGATCACCTCGAAATCATCATACCGCTTCACGCCAGCCGCACTCAGGTGCTCACGCTCAGTGCGCCTGCTTCTGCTCCGATCGCCCCGGCCTCATTCGCAAGAATATCTGAAACGACACTGGATTATTCCCATAGCTCGCATCGAGCACGGAAGGTTTTGAGTAAACCGTGACATCCGCGCCCAGCCCCAGTTGCCACGCGCGATTCTGAATCAGGTCGCGCACGCCGCCAAACGTGTATGCCCCGATGCGGTACGCAGGATGGACCGGCGCCTGAGGGAAGAGTTCATCCTTGTCGACGAGCTCCAGCCGCGAGAACGCATAGTTTCGCCGCCGGAAGTTCAGTGTAGATTCCAGCAGGTAGCTGTTCAGATTGGTGTTGATGGGAAATTTGTGCACGCGTCCCCAGACGAAGGTCGTGGCCCAGTTGCCCGCTGCCAGCGGCCGGTTGTATTCGACAGACGCCGTCTGGCGCAGCTGATTCCCCGCCTCCAGCGCTTCCGGATGCTCCAGGCGCCCAAGGCTGTATTGCGCCGTCCAGTCGTTGGTGGGCGCCACCAATGCCCGTCCTGACCATGAATCCAGCGCCGCCAGTTGGATGCTCCAGCGCTCTTCGTTGGGCTCGCGGCCATTGAAGGCGGAAGCTTCCAGCTTGACGCGGTCGATTATGAATCCAGTAGTGATCACGCCAAAGCTGGTATGAGTCGAATCCTGCAAATGATGTCCCAAAGGAGCCAGCGGCAACTCCGAAGCTGAAGCGCGATGAATGTAGGTGACCGGGCCAATGGCCGGCTCGGCCGACGGGCCACCGTAGAATTCCCACGAGAGCCGCTTTGCAAGTGGCAAGGTGTAGAGCAGAGACAGTTCCGCGAATACATTGTGGGGGTGCTGATGATCGACCAGCGGCTCGCCGTGGTAAGTCTCGCCCGTCTGAAAAAGCTCTGGAAATCCGGGATGCGGCGAAGTCAGCGATTCAGCAGAAAACATCTGCCGGAACAGAATTGTGCCGGCTCCCAGCCGGTGCTGTTCCATCAGCATGCCCCAGTTCACCGACTCGGCCTTGCCTTCGCCGCGCGGACCGCCTTGCTGGTTGTAATCCGCGAAGATGACGCCATGCGCCATCCACTCCCACCCGCCGTTCATCCACATCCACTCCGCCGCGTGCACCGAAGCCGGTTGCCACGCCGTTCCTGACCCTTCATGCGGAGACGGCAGTTGAAACCCATTCTGGTTCTCCATCGGCATGTTCATTCCCGTCATCTGCATTCCGGGCATGTTTGCTCCTGACATGTTTGCTCCTGGCATGGATTGATCCTGCCTCGGCGCTTGCTGATTTTCATCATGCGCACGCGGCGGCGGAGCGGAGCTGCTCTCTTGTGCTGAAACCAGCGTCTGCGACAACATCACCAGAAATAAAAAGGCCAACAATACCTTTTTCACAAGGGCCCTCGTTGCAAATTTGCAGTGTTGTGAGACTTCAGGGCGTGCGTGGGCACGGTCAGGAATAGTCAGAAAAGAATTACGAAGAGACTAGATTCGCAGCGGGACCGGGCCCGGCGGACTGCTAGAAGGGAAGATCAACCCTGTAGAGCTCACGTTGAGAGGCAACGCTAACCGAGGACGATCCTCGCTATTTGATCTGCCGACTTGCACCGCCGCCAGGTGAAGAGAAAACGAGACGATGGGAACCGCCGCGTGATGACCATTCACGCAGCACTGGTAGCTAGTCGGCGCAGGCGACGGATTCGCAGGCCCATGGTTGTGACATCCCGCAGCATGCCCCGCGCCGAACGGCATAGCCTGCGCGGCAGGCAAAGCGGCCGTTATAGTCAGCAGCAGCAACGTCGCGACCGTGCGCATGATTCCATGCATCGCGTTTATGTTCCAGTAATTTTGATACGAAGTTCCTCGGGAAGCCGCTGCCGGATTTCTTCCGGCAATCGGTCGTGGACTCGTCGCGCGCCCTCTTTGGCCGCGTCGAGCACGGTGACCGGAGCTGGTGTGGCCACGGCCACGCCCAGCCAGATCAGCGCTGAGAGGCCGAATCCCGCCAGGGCTGCAACCTCAAACCAAAAGGCGTGCCGCGGGCCCAGACGCCAGATCACGCCAAAGGCCAGCAGAAACACGGCCGCAGAAATCGAAGCCAGCGCAATCAGTCCTACATCGATGATGCGATGAATTTGTTGGTGGCTGCGGCAGCGTTCACAGGCCGCAAGATGGCTCTCGTAGTCGCCACGCATTTCCGGGGCCAGGCTGGAAATATCGTACCGCCAGCCCGCCAGAATCTTGCCAACGATCGGATCGATGCACTGCTGACTCATTGGGGGTATGAAGCCAAACCACATCCGACGAAATCCCGACGAAGGGCCCGCAAGTCGGCTCTGTTTACAGCCGGATCGGCTGTAGCGCCTCGGCCTGCGGCGCCAGGAGCACGCGGTTATGAAACAGCCCACCCCGCGTGGCCAACGCCTTTTCTGCCTCTCTCCGTGCTATTTCCGGATGATTGTTCTGCTCAGAAAGATGCGCCAGCACCACAAAGGTTGCACTATTATCATAGTCGTTGGTAAGGAAATCGGCGAGGGCAAGGTTCGAAAGATGCCCCACCCGGCTCATCACCCGCTGCTTCACTGACCACGGATACGGCCCCACCCGCAGCATTTCAAGGTCATGATTTGATTCCATCACCAGCACATCGCAGCCCCGCAGATGATCGCGCACGCTGACTGGCAAATACCCCAGGTCAGTGGCCACGCCGACCTTAATGCCCTCGGCGCGAAACGTGAATCCGACAGGATCGGCTGCGTCATGCGGAATGGTGAAGGGCTTGACCTCAATGTCGCCCACCTGGAATCGATGTCCGGACTCAAAGGGCTCGAATTTGTCGAGCTTCGGCCGCTCGCCTTTTTCCGTGCGCAGGGCCCGTGCCCAGGCCTGGTGAGTCGCGCCCGTCATGAATATTGGGATGCGCAGCTTCTTGGCCAGCGTGGCCAGCCCGTACACATGGTCGGAGTGTTCGTGAGTAATGAGAATGGCGGAGAGCGCCTGTGGATCGTCGCCCAGAGCCCTCATGCGCTTGAAAGTCTCTCGGCACGAGATGCCCGCATCCACCAGAATCCGCGTGCGCGCGCTAGCCACCACCGCGCAATTGCCGCGGCTCCCCGAAGCCAGCATCGACAGACTTACTCCCATGTTTGCAGACCCAATGATCGCGAACCCATACTCGCAGCATACGCGTCTGCCCTGTGGAACCGGGAGTAACTCTCTGGTTATCCGATACCTAAGAGTGAAAAGCAGACCTCAGACGTCGGACCTGGGCCCTTTTCACTTCAGGCCGCTTTCACTCCCGCACTCGCTCTTCACCACGGAAGCACAGAGGAAACCAACTGTTTTCCTCTGGGTCTCTGTAGTGGAAGTCTCTCTGGCAGATCAGCAACCGAGAATCAATACTCAGCAATCGCTGTTCAGCAATCATCAATACGTATAAAATCCCCGCCCGCTCTTCCGCCCCAGCCAACCAGCGTCCACCATCTTGATGAGCAGCGGGCACGGCCGGTATTTCGGGTCGCCCAGGCCGCTTTGCAGCACGCGCATGATGTCGAGGCATACGTCGAGCCCGATGAAATCCGCCAGCGTCAGCGGGCCCATGGGATGCGCCATCCCCAGCTTGAACACTTCATCGACGGCCTGCGGCGTGGCCACGCCTTCCATCACCGTGTACATGGCCTCGTTCAGCAGCGGCATCAGCACGCGGTTGGAAACGAAGCCGGGCGCGTCGTTCACTTCCACCGGCGTCTTTTCGAGTTTCAGGGCCAGGTTGCGAGTTTCCGAAAACGTCTCCTGCGCCGTCGCCAGCCCGCGAATCACTTCCACCAGTTTCATCACCGGCACAGGATTAAAAAAGTGCATGCCGATCACTTTTTCCGGCCGCTTGGTCTGCGCCGCCAGCTTCGTAATAGAAATCGAGGAAGTGTTCGACGCCAGGATAATTTCCGGCCGCGTCAGCCGGTCGAGATCGCGAAAGATTCCCGTTTTGATTTCAAATTTCTCGGTGGCCGCCTCGATCACAAAATCGCAATCCGCCAGCTGGCTACGGTCG